>PMKA01000274.1 GCA_003157575.1 Opitutia bacterium | reverse complement strand
GGGCGGCTAGATAACAGAAGGGTACCCCCGAGTCCACTCGACCGCGGCAAAACGCCAGTGTTTTTGCGGGGAATGCCGAGGCGGTGTGGCGCAGGCCACGCATCCGTGGCAACACTGAGTCGGCGCGACGCCGGCGCGAATTGGCGCTATTCTGTTAAACCATTGAAAAAATTGGTACAATCATGGCCATCTTGAAAATTGCCCGGATGGGGCACCCGGTGCTGTCACAAATCGCCAAAACGGTGGACGACCCCACCGCGCCCGAAATCCGGCGCCTTGTCTCGGACATGCTGGAAACCATGGTGGACTCCGACGGCGCCGGTCTCGCCGCGCCGCAAGTGCATGTGCCCTTGCGCGTGGTGGTGTTCCAGGCCCCGGCGGACCGCGACGATCGCCTCGGCGAGAGCGCCGATTACACCGCGCCGCTGACGGTGCTGATCAATCCCGAGATCGAGGTGATCGGCGAGACCCGCGAATCGGGTTGGGAGGGATGTCTGTCGGTGCCCGGATTGCGTGGGCTGGTGGAACGCTCCGCACACATCCGTTACCTGGGGTTCGACCACGAAGGCCACCGCATCGAGCGCATCGCCAAGGGCTTCCACGCCCGCGTGGTGCAACACGAATGCGACCATCTCGATGGCGTGCTGTACCCCCAGCGGATGAGCGATCTCAAAAAACTGATCTTCGAAAGCGAAGCCCATCACTGGCTGCCCCGCGAAGACTGAATAGCTGAAGCCCGCTGCAAGTGCTTCCCTAACGGCAGAAACGGGCGCAGACTCCGGCTTACTCCAAGGGGGAGGCTGGAATGCGTGCTTTCAGGACCTTTCTGGGTTTGGCCGCGTGCGTAACGGTGCTGGTTCCGCCCAGTGCGATGGCCCGGCAGCTGGCAATCGCTACGGTAACGCCGCAAGGCGTCTCATGCATCTTCACACCGGCCTGCGCGGTCACGGCGACCGACACGACCGGCTATTTCGACCTGTTCGGCAACAACGGACGCAGCAAGATCCTGGTCCGCACCTATCCCGGTCTGCCGGGAACCCGGGCGGCGGGACTGACCGGCTATTCGATCTTCATCGACATGAAGGGTTCGACCGCGCTCGGCATGCCCAATTGCGTCCAGAAGCTGACGATCGACACCGGCCCGCTGACGCCGCTGAATTACCTCGGTCCCCCGGCGGACATGTTCGTCGTCGGGTCCTCAGGCGGTGCCGGATTGGCGTCGGCAGTCCAGACCGGTGACAAGGTGACATTCACCTTTACCAAGCCGGTCTGCCCGGCGCCGAGCAGCTTGACCGAAAGCCTCTATTTTGGCTTTGCGGCCAAGAACGGCCCAGTGGCTGGAACGGCAGAGATCACCGGTTCGCTGCACGGTTCGACCACGGCCAAGATTCGGGTTCCGCAGCATTAAGAAGTGTTGCTGGCGTTTCTCCGGCGGACACGGATAATCGCCGTGTCTGCAGGAGTGTTCCCGCGTGCCGTCCGACGACGACCTGAAAGCCGCCGTGCTTGCCGCTGCGCTCGCCCGCGCGCCGACGGAGGGCTTTTCGCCTGCCATGCTGTCGCGCGCGCGGACAGATGCCGGAGGGGCCGCGGAACATTTCCCGCAGGGCTGCGCCTCCTTGATCGAATACTGGTCGCGCCGCGTCGATGCCGACATGACGGCCGGTTTGGCCGACCTCGATCTGCAAGCCATGAAGGTGCGCCTGCGCATCCGCATCGCCGTCTTGACGCGGCTTGCGCTGGTCGCTCGGCACAAATTGGCGACGCGACAGGGCGCGGTGTTCCTGGCGCTGCCGCAGAATGTTCCGCTTGCCGTCAGGCTGCTCGGCCGCACCGCCGACGCGATGTGGCGGGCGGCGGGCGATACGTCCACCGATTTCAACTGGTACAGCAAACGCGCGATTCTCGCCGGGATTTATGGTGCGACCGAGATCGCCTGGTTCGGCGACGACACGCCGGACGGCTCTGCCACCGCCGCCTTTCTGGATGAGCGCATCGAAAACGTCATGCAATATGAGAAGCTGAAGGCGCGCTTTCGCGGCTTCGCCGGAACCAAAGGACAAACGTCATGAAGGGTTTTGCCGCAGCGCTGCTGGCGCTCGTTTGTGTTACCGCGACTGCCATGGCCGAGGATCTCACCCAATCGAAAGTGTTCTTACGCAAAACCGCGCCGGCGCGCAGCTTTGCCAATGGCGGGGGAGCACGCGACATTCTTATCGGCGTCCTCAAGAGCGGCGAAGGCGTCAAGGTGCATGAATCGATGCAGCCCGAAGGGGCGGAGCCCAATCCGGCGCATGCCATCGACCATTCCGAGTTCATCATCGTGGGCGAAGGCACGCTCGCCTTCAGCCACGACGGCATCACCGAAACCGCCGGTCCCGGCGATGTGATCTACGTTGCACAGGGCACGATGCATCAAGTGAAAAACGTCGGCAAAGGGCCGGTGAAATATGCCGTCATCTCGATCGGCGGCGACATCAAACCGAGTAAGTAAGGATTAGTTCATGGAACAACTCGATCGCCGCGATTTGTTTGCGGTGTTTTCGGCGCTGGCTGCTGCCGGTGTCACGGCCGGAAGCGCAGGTGCCGCCGAACCGTCTCCCATCCTGTCGTCTTCCCAAGTGCTGCACTACGCCGATCTGCCGGTGCGCAAATTCCCCAATGGCGGCGAGCAGCGCCGCGTCTTGAGCGGAACGCTCACTACCGGCGAATTCATCGAAGTGCACGAG
>PMKA01000538.1 GCA_003157575.1 Opitutia bacterium | reverse complement strand
GGGATTCTGGATCAGGCGGCGGAAAGGCAGCAGGACGGTCTGGGAGACCATCATCTTGTCGAGCGTGACCATCGATTTCCGTCCCGTTGTCGCGAGGATGCGCACCACCGACTTCTCGCCGAACATGCTCGGAATTATCGAAACCCTGAAGTTGGTCGTCCCGCCGCCCGCCGCCATCGAAAAGCGGCCGTCCTGAGGGAACCGCGACTCGGTGATGTTCAGCGTGCAGAGGATCTTGAGGCGCGAGATGAGCGCCCGGTGGATCTTGCGCGAGAACGTCAGCACCTCCCGCAGCATGCCGTCGACGCGGAACCGGATGCGCGACTGAAGCTCCTGGGGCTCGATGTGGATGTCGGTCGCACGTTCGCGGATGGCGAAATAGACGATCGATTCGAGCACACGGACCAGGGAGGTGGTTTCAGCCAGGGCGGCGAGCTGCTCCTTGGAATACTCCGGACGGTTGAAGATGTCCATGTGCTCCAGGGCGCCGAGGCTCTCCTCAATGTCCTTGTCGTTCGAATAGTGGATGGCGATCGCATCCTCGATCTCCCGAGGCGACGCGAACACGGCGCTGATCGGCATCTGCGCGATCTGGGCCAGGCGCCGCACAAGCGTCTCATCCTCGGGCGTGGCCATCGCCACCGTGAGGATCCCCTCAATGACATAGAGGCCGATGGACTTCGTCTTCGTGGCGATTTCAAGAGGCAGCGCCGCCACCGCCTCGTCGGTGACGATGGAGGCGAAGGGATCGACATAGGCGAAGCCGAGGCCATTTGCCCAGCGCCGGCACGCCTCGTCCCTTCCGACGAGCTTGGCGTCGATGATCGCCTGCAGGAGCTCCGGCGTGTCCGGACCGTGCAGGTCCACCAGACCCTTCAATTCGTCCGCGAAGCCGAACCCGGGCGTCTTTCGGATCAGGTCGAGAAACTGCCTATTTCTTGCCGCGGGCATTCTTGCGCCTCCGGTTGGTGAACATTTTTTTTATTTCCAACTGGTCCAGCGTCTCCATCGCAAACGAGGATTCGCGGCGTTCCACCTCGATTTCCCGCAGCATCTCGGCGAGCGAATAGCGTATTTCGCCGATCTGCACCAATGGGTCCGGGATTTGCGGGGCCGGGGAGAGAGGGTCTGACATGAAGGTTCAGGCGGGTTCGAGGTTAACACGGACGATTTCCGCCAGCTCGGCGAAGATCTCCTCCTTGGGCGTGTCCTTGCGGATGTATCCCGCCGCACCCAGTCTCAGGCTCTCCTCAATCGTCTGGCGGTTGGCAAGCGACGTGAGCATGACGACCGTCGCGTCCGGATCCCGCGCGAGAATCGCCGACAGGACCTGCAGGCCGTCCATGTCCGGCAGATTCACGTCGAGGAGCACCAGGTCCGGCGACTCCGCGGCAAACTTGGCGAGGGCTTCCGCGCCGTTTCCGGCCTCGATGATCACAGGCGAGCCGAGGCCGCCAGCGAGAATGCCGATGAACTTCCTCACATGGGCCTCGTCGTCGACGAGCAGGATTTTTCCGGTGAATGACATTGTCAGTATGGGATGGATACTCGAAAAACGCAGCCTCCGCCCGGCAGGTTCTCCGCCGTGATCGTGCCGTTGTGCGCCTCCACGATCTTGCGGCAGATGGCGAGGCCCAGTCCTGTGCTCTTCTCCCCGCCGGTCGGACGGACGGAAGTGCGCCCGAAATCCTTGAACAGCCTGCCCCGCTCGGCCTCCGGGATCCCCGGGCCCTGGTCCCGCACCGCGAACACGATCGCGCCGGGGACTGCATCGAGTTCCACGGCGATCCGCGATCCGGGGGGCGAAAATTTCACCGCGTTGCTCAGGAGGTTGTCCACGACCTGCCGGATCTTGTTTGGGTCAAGGCTGATGGACGGCGGCCTGTCGCGGGGCACGATTTCGATTATCGTCCGCTTTGCCGATGCCTCGATGTTTTCCAGATAAACCGCCTTATCGACGATCTTCGCAAAATCCGCCGTCTCACGGAATATCTTGAGCTCGCCCGCTTCGATCGTGGACAGGTCAAGGAGCTCGTTCACCAGCACCAGCATCTCCTTGCTGGCGGTGTGAATCGTCTCCACGAGGTCGAGCTGGCCTGGCGTGAGCCTGCCCACGACGCCATCGCGCAGGAATTCGGCCAGCCCCCGGATGGAGGCGAGGGGGTTGCGCAGATCGTGCGCCGCCATGCCAAGGAACCTGTTCTTGGCGGTGTTTGCCTTGCTGAGCTGGTCAACGAGCAGGCGCTGCTCGGCCAGCAGTCCGCGGATCTGCAGGTGCGTGCGGATGCGGGCCACCGCCTCCTTCGGGCGGATCGGCTTCGGCAGATAATCGATTCCGCCGGCCGCAAGTCCCTCCACCACGTCGTCCGAATCGCTCTTGGCCGTGATGAAGATCACCGGGGCGGCATTCTCGCCGTAACGGCGGCCGACCTCGCGGCAGACGTCAAATCCGTTCATGCCCGGCAGCATGACGTCGAGCAGCACCAGGTCCGGCGGGGCAAGCGCGTAAAGTTCCAGGCCCTTTTCGCCCGTCTCCGCTTCAATCACCTTGCATCCCTCCGGGCACAGGATCGCGGCGAGAATCCGGCGGTTGAGCCTGTCGTCGTCAACCACAAGGACGCTCCTGCCGCTCAACACCGGGGCCGGAGGCAGACCTAGAGGAATCGGGCCTGGGAGAAGCGAGTTCATTTTATGTTCACAGCCTCGTGGGGGGCGCGGGCGATGGCGGCGGCCAGCTCATCTGTGTGCACCGGTTTGCTGATATAGTCGTCCATCCCGGCGGCGAGACAGGCCTCCCGGTCTCCTGACATCGCAGAGGCGGTCATCGCAATGATGTAGAGCGGCGCGGTATCCGCCCCGGCGGCGCGCTGTGACTGTTCCCACGCGCGCAGGCTGCGGGTGGCCTCGAAGCCGTCCATCTCCGGCATCTGGCAATCCATCAGGACGATGTCGTACGGACGCGATTGTGCGGCTTCGAGCGCAGCCCTACCATCGGCAACGATGTCAACCGTATGGCCCAGACGCGCGAGTTGCAGCCGGGCGACGCTTTGGTTAACCACATTATCCTCCGCCAGCAGGATGCGAAGAGTTCTCGATTCCATCGGCAGCCGCACGGCCGGTGGGACGCCACCGACTTTGTCTCCGCCGGGCGCTCGCGAGGCTGTTTCGTGCAATTCGCGCCCGGCCTTTTTGTCGTCTCCGATCAGACTCTCCGCCTCCACTCGGCCCGGCACGCCCAGGAGCGCCGCCACCGGCAGGGGCAGCTTCACGGTAAACCAAAATGTCGAACCCTTGCCGGCCTCGCTCTCGACGCCAATTGCCCCGCCCATCAGTTCGACCAGCTGCCTGGAGATCGCGAGCCCCAGGCCGGTGCCCCCAAATCTGCGCGTGATGCTGCTGTCGGCCTGCGAGAAGGGCTGGAACAAACATTTTTGCGCCTCCGGCGAGATGCCGATCCCCGTGTCGGTGACGGCGAATCGCAGCCGCACGCTCCCGCCCTCTTCGCCCTTGCTGGCGACCCGCACAACAACCTTGCCGTGCACGGTGAATTTGACGGCGTTGCCCACCAGATTGAGCAACACCTGCCTCAGGCGGCCGGCATCGCCGACGACCTGGACAGGGACGCTTTCATCGATGAGGCGGGTGAGCTCCAGACCCTTCGCATGCGCCCGCTCCGCCACCATCTTCAGGCAAAGCTCCACCAGATCGCGCAATTCGAACGGCATGTGTTCAAAAGTCAGCATCCCGGCTTCAATCTTCGAGAAATCCAGGATGTCGTTGATGATCGTGAGAAGGGAATCGGCGCTCGTCCGGACCGTGTTGGCAAGGCTGCGCTGTTCGGGCGTGAGTTCAGTGTCGAGCAGGAGGTCGGCCATGCCCATGACACCGTTCAACGGAGTGCGGATCTCATGGCTCATGGTCGCCAGAAAGGCGGATTTCAGCCGCACATTTGCCTGCGCGCCGGCCACCGCCTCCTGCAGCGCGGCCTCGGCCCGCTTGCGTTCCGTGATATCCCTGACGATCCCGATGGCCACATGCCTCTCCTTCAGCGTGACCGCCGAAAGCGATAATTCGGCCGAGAATTCGGACCCGTCCTTCCGCAGGGCGGCGAGTTCCGTCACCCTGCCGATCGCCGCGCCGGCGCCGGTCTCGCGGAATTGCGCGAGCCCCTTCGAGGCGGCGCCGCGGAAACGCTCCGGAACGACCAGCGAATGGAATCTTCGGCCGATCGCCTCAGCCTTGGTGTAACCGAAAAGCCGCTCCGCCGCTCCGTTCCAAAAGAGAATCTGATCATCGGCCTCGAGCACGATGATCGCGTCCTGAGCCGCGTCCGCGAGCGCCCGGAACTTCTCCTCGCTGCCGCGCAGGGCCTCTTCGGACTGCTTGCGCTCGGTCACATCGCTAAAAATCCACACCCGGCCCACGCCCTTGCCGCCGATCTTCTGGGGTTGCGAGCGCCGTTCGTACCTGCGTCCGTCCTTGAATTCGAGAACGTCAAACGACTCGGCCTCGGGGTGCGCATACAACCTCTCCACTTCAGCGGAAAAACTCGTGGGGTCCTCCAATTGCTCCAGAACGGACGCCATCACCCGGCTGTCGTCATGGGACACCAGGATGGCGGCGGGAATGCGCCACATCTCGGCAAACTTTTGGTTGGATTCCACAATCCGGCCGGCGTTGTCGACGACCAGCAGGCCGGCGAAGCTTGAATCGAACATCGCCTGGAGCAGGGACAACGAACTCGCCAGGGTCTGCTCCGTCTTCTTCCGCTCGGTAATGTCGCGGGAAACTCCAAAGGTGCCGACGATCCGCCCCTGGGAATCCCGAAGCGGCATCTTTGTCGTCGAAACCCATGTGTCCGGCTTCCCCGGCCAAGTCTCCCGCTCTTCCTGGTTAATCAACGGCCGCCCGGTCAGCATGATGCATTGTTCATCGTTGAACGCTTTCCGGGCATGCTGCTCGGAGAACAGGTCGAAATCGGACATTCCGACCATGGCGGCGGGCGCCAGGCCGTTGCGGCGGGCCTGGGATCCGCTGACCGCGATAAACCGCGAATCCCGGTCCTTGAAATACACGTGATCCGGGATCTTCTCCATCAGGGAGCGCAGAAGCAACCGCTCCTGCTCCAGGACATGGGCGGCGGACCCCGCCGCCGCTTCTCCCGAAGGCAGCTGTTCCATGCTGGTGGATGAGTTCATGGGATCAAGAAGGGCACGGGAGATGGACTGCGTCACGACGCCGCCTCGCGGTACCAGCGTCAGCATGGTGAGTTTCACGGTCGTGCACCATGGGCTATTACCCTACTTCCGACGCGTCTCCGGATTAGGCTTGAGCGGCCGGCAGAGGCCATGATCGCGCCAGGACAGAGACCATCCGGGGTAGGGTTTTGCCCTATGGCGAAAGGCACTCCCAGAAAGTAGACTTCCCGACGGCAGCAGGTGCGCGGGCCCGCCTTCCGAACGGTCGTAAACCCGCTCCTGCCGCAGCAAAGACGCTCCCGTCAAGAACCATATTCACGATGAAAACCAACCGAATTGCGTTGCTGGCAGTTGTTGCGATCGCCGGCTGGCAATCATGGGCCAACGCCCAGATAGTGAAAGTCGATCTCGGTTCGGCTGAAGACTTTGCGGTTTTGGCCGGCTCCGGAATCACCGTTGCCGGTTCGGTCGGTTCGACAACGATCACGGGAAATATCGGGACGTTTCCAACTGCGACCATTGCGGGTTTTGAGAATGTTTCATTGACCGGTGTTAATCATGCGGGCGACGCGATCGCGCAAGCTGCCAAAGGCCACCTGGCCTCGGCGTATGCAGACGCCGCTGGGCGCTCAGCAACCACAATCTACGGCGCGGGCGGCGAACTCGGGGGGCTGACGCTCACATCTGGCGTCTACAATAGCTCGAGCACACTCGCGATCACAGGGACACTCACGCTGGACGCCCAGAACAATCCCAATGCCGTGTGGATCTTCCAAGCCGGGTCAACGCTCACCACGGCAGCCGCCAGTCAGATCGTACTTATCAACGGCGCCCAAGCCGACAACATCTTCTGGCAGGTCGGCAGTTCGGCGACGCTCAACTCGGGCTCTTCCTTCGAGGGGAACATCCTGGCTTCGGCTTCTATCACGTTGATTTCCGGCGCAGCGGTGGACGGCCGGCTCTTGGCTCTGGGCGCTTCCGTGACGCTGGATGCCAACACAATCTCCGCGCCCGGCGGCGCAGTCCCGGAACCGGCGGAGACCTCCGCGCTGATCGCGGGTTTCTTCGGCTTGCTTGTTGGCGTCCGCAAGATCCGGAGCATCGCCGCCGGGAAAGTCGGTTAAGAAAAATCGGCCTTCGCCCAACGGGCCGCGGGGGTTTCTCGCCCGACGCGCACTCGCCGCCGTCCTCGCATTGCTGAGGGGCGGCTCCCGCGGCGGCCCTATTTAACCGTCGCGTCCTGAAAGGCAAAGCCGGGCCAGCGATTCCATCAGGGTGCGAAAACCGGGGTCGTCCCAGATCTCCTCGAACGGACGCTCCGAACTCAAGCGGACAAAGTACTGCTCGTCGTTGGTATCCGTTTTATGAAGAAGGATGGATTTCCAGAGCAAGCAAGAGCGCACGCTGGGGGAGCCATCGATACGGTAATCGCCCTCAAATAACTTCCCGCCGACCAGATGCCAGTAGATCACGTACTGAACCCGGCCGGCTGCGTCTCGGAAACGCCGATACTGCGCCGGTAAAAGCTCCTTGTCCCCCAATCTGGACTTCCATGAGAACGACGACGCTTCACAGGTCCAGCCACCGCCCATCCAGCAGGCGTCGGGCGTGTGGCCGCCTACGGCATCGGGTGGCATCCGATGTGGAGACCAGTAGGCCAAGTATAGATAAAATCCGCCCCTGGAAGAGCGGTACTGGCGAAAGATGAGCTCATCGTAGTTTAGGCAGCGGGAAATCGCTGCGCTGTCTTGTTCCGTCGGACCGATCGTCATCTCTTCAACGCTCCAGCCCGGCAGGTTTTCGGGCAGGCTTTGCCGGAAGGATTTCCGGGCTGCATTGCGGTCGGCCTTCGGCATGACCAGCCCGGAATGAGCCACAACAGCGAAACCGAGAATGGCGGCGGCAAATAAAAGAGAAAGATAGCTCGGTTTCACCCGGATTCCTTTGTCTCTGAGAACTCAACACCGATGCTGCCAAACCGTTTCATCAGGCCGACGATGAGAAGAAGACCGAGGGTTGTGATGCCCAATATGGCATATCCGGCGACGTCGTGCACCCATCCATGGATTGCAGACGGCCCGTGGCGATAGGCCCAGAAGGTCAGGAAGAGATTCCGGGCGATGTTCGTTAGAAATGCAAGGAGAGCAGCGGCCAGGAGCAGGAAGACCTTGGAAGCAAAGCCACGGAGAAAGGCAGCGCCCAGGAATGCTCCTGAGAAAAGGCAGCCGGTGAGCGAACGGATACCCGAGCAGGCCTCGGCGACACCGACTCTTCCGGTCGGGAGCACGAGTACGTTGCCTTCGCGGATGAGCCTGGCGCCCGCCAGATCGAATACGAGGGATACGAAGCCCACGACTTTGCCTTGGAGAAAAAGGGTTAAGCGATTCTCGACAACACCTGGAAGCCGCGCGGAAAGAATCCAGATGCCGACGGGAAACAAGAACAGGCTCAGCACCTTTAGGCGCGAGTCCCTTCCCAGGCTCCGAGCCGCCGATCCCGCCTGTGGGGCCGGCATGCAGATGAACAGCAGCCCGAAAATGGCTAGAATCGAACCTAGCGTGAAGGTGAAGACCGGGGCGCGAAATTCCGCGGAGCTTCCCGCGCGCATGAGCGAGCCCACGGCCACGCCCACGCCGCCAATCACGAGCATGGCAACAGCGCCGGTCACAAGAAGAAACCCCCTAAAACCCCGCGCCCGCGGCGCACCGGGAGCCTGCGCGGCATCGAGGGAACGGTTGATGAGCGGCCAGCGTTCGTAGGCGATATAGATACAAAATAGGGGCGCAAGGAACCCAAATGCACAGTCGGGTTCGTTCATCCACCAGTAGGATTGATCGTAGGCAGCAACGACCAACAAGCAGCCGGAAAGCCCAAGTGCCAGAAACCAGGGGAGTCGGGAATGCATGCGCACGTCGGGCATATTTCACTCGGCCTTGACGGTCTTCGTATCCATGTCTGCCTGGATCTTCTTTTTCAAGGCGCTCAGATGGTAGCTGGACGGATTGCGTTCGAGCGCGAGATCGAGCACTTTCAGGGCGGTCTGGTTCTGGTTGAACCGGGCGAACACTTTGGCCGCACGCAAAGAATCGCCCCATTCAAGCCGTCGTTCATCGCAAAAATTCTCGAAGCGCAATCGCGTTTCGATACTGCCTTCTGCAGCCGCCTCAACCAGGAGCTTGAAGAAATCCCGCAGAAACTGATCGCGCGGATTCTCAAGATCCCAGAGCTTGTCGAGCTCCTGAAGCAGTTTCCGGGACGGATCGATCTCGGCCTCGGTCAGGTGAAAGAGCGCCTTCGAGAGCACCATCTGTTTGAGTGGCAGCCTCTCCTCCGTCGCGAAGCGCAGCAGGCGATCCATCCCCCCGGCATACTTGACCTCAGCCAGGCTCGCCATGGCGGCCTCGACCTGGAAGGAGGGTTGTTCAAAGCGGCGCAAATACAGCTCCAATGCTCCTTCGGCCGATTCCCTCCTTCCAGCCTGGAATCGCTCGGTCACGGAAAACAACAACACCGTGGGCTCCCGCGACGCCATGGCACACGCACGATCCAGATTCAGCTCCATCTCATCCAGGCGCCCGGCCTTCCTGAGCGCCTCGGCTTGGAGGCAGGTGATCAACACCGCATCCCCCGGTTGCCGCCGCTGCCAAAGCTCCAGTTTTGCCAGGGCCTGGGTGCAGTCTCCGAGTTTCAGCAATGCGAGAACCTGCAACTCGCGCAGGCCCGCGCCATCCTGGTCCGCGTGACTGGCTGCAACATCGGCAACCTCCTGGAATTTCTCCTGGGCAAACAGGAACTGGGCTTCACGGAGCACGAGCCATGAGCGGTCGGCCGGGGGCATGGAGCCGCCAAAGCGACCCAAGAGCTGCCTGCACCAGTCGGTGCAAAGCTCAAGGTCGTCGGCAACTTCTGCCACTGCGAAAGCCTCCTCAAGGTACGGTCGGCCAGGGTACCGGAGCGAAAACCCGCTTGCGAGAAGCGGAGCCCCGAGCCACCACCTGCCGGTCACGACGTAAAAATAGGCGAGTTGGCTTCGCCCGGTGAGGATGCCCGGAGTTTTCTGGAGACCGCTCCGGATGAGCATCTCGCCGTCAGCCCAATGGGAGTCCTTCATCGCCTGAAGACCCGCATCGACAGACGCTTCCGCCCTGCGTTCCTGGATCGAGTCCCAATGGCAGGGCAACAACAGCATTTCGCCATAGCCGAGACCGAGTGCCTGGTTCCTGTTCCAAACGAGAAACAACGCCGAAACAGCTCCCAGGTAGCCGAAGACAAGACTTCCCAGCGACCAGACCAAAAGTCCCCGCAAATGAATCGCGAGGCCGCTGTAGCGCTCATCCTCCACGTGTGTGTAAAAACTAAACAGTCCCAAATGCCAGCGGCTGAATTGGAACGGGGCTCTGGTGCGGACAAAACAAATATTTCGGATCACCGTCTTAAAATCCCATTCTTGATCACAACCTTCAACGCATGGTGCTTCGCGGCGTGCGCGAAGGTGTCGTAGGCCTTCACCATTTCCGACAGATCGAAACGGTGGCTCACGAGTTTCTTCGCGTCCAGGCGTCCCGACTGGACCATCTTGAGCAGCATCGGCGTCGTGCCCGCATCCACGAGGCGCGTCGTGAGCGTGATGTTCGAGGCCCAGAGCCTTTCGAGGTGGAGATCAACCGGTTTGCCGTGAACGCCCGCGTTTGCGATGCGTCCGCCCGGGGCTACGATCGCCTGGCAGATGTCGAAGGTCGCGGGGAGACCGACAGCCTCGATCGCCACGTCGACCCCGGCGTTCTGCGTCAGAGACATGACCCGCTCCGCCGCCCTCCCATCCGAGCTGTTCACAGTCTTCGTCGCGCCGAAGGAGCGGGCCACCTTCAGCCGGTTGTCGTCGAGATCGACCATCACAATCTCAGCCGGGGAGTAAAGTTGCGCCGTGAGCAGGGCGGCAAGCCCCACCGGGCCCGCGCCGACAATCGCCACGATGTCCCCCGGCTTCACGTGTCCGCTCAGCGTCCCGCATTCCAGGCCGGTGGGGAGAGTGCAGCTGAGCATGACCGCCGCCTCGTCATCCGCCCTGGGGGGCAGCAGGTGCAGGCCTGTATCGGCAAATGGAATTCTGACATATTCTGCCTGGGTGCCATCGATCTTGTTGCCCAGAAGCCAGCCGCCGGAACAGCAGTGGGAATACATCCCTCTTTTGCAGAAGCCGCACCTTCCGCAGGAGGTGATAAGGGAAATGAGCACTTTGTCCCCCTTGTGAAAACCGAGCACGCCCTGCCCCGCTTCCTCGACGATCCCAACTCCTTCATGACCGAGAATGCGTCCGGGGGTGATCGCCGGCACATCGCCGTTGAGAATGTGCAGATCCGTCCCGCAGATGGAGGTGGTTGTGATCCGGACGATCGCATCCGTCGCCTCGCTGATCGTCGGCTTTGGTTTGTCCACCAACGCCAATCCATGGTGTCCCTGAAAGACAAGGGCCTTCATCGTGCGGATGTTGTTTCCTCCGCCAGCATGTTTGGTTGTTGTTTTCATTTCTCAAAACGGGCTACCGGGTTTCTGAAGAAGGGGCGGTTTTGCCGTCAGGAGGCTGTCGCGGCGCAAATCCGATAGCCTCCTAGTCGAGGTGGTTTGTTTTTGCCATCGAACGTCCCGCACTGCGAAGGGACTCGGGACAGTCCAGGCGCCCGGTATGTATTTCGATGAAGACGAGGCCGTCCGCCAAGACAGCCTTGCCCAGTGCTTCCTCCAGTTCCCCTTCCGTGCGGACGTCGAGCCCCAGCCCTCCTCCGAAAACGTCCACGAGCTTGTGATAGTGCCAGGGCTGAATGTCGTTATAGGAGCGATCGGTGATCACCCGCTCAATCGTGTACCCGTCATTGTTGATGAGGAATATGACGGGCTTGAGATGATTCCGGATCATCGTCGAAAGGTCCTGGCAGGTGACTTGAAAAGAGCCATCCCCCACAAAAAGCACGACATGCCTGTCCTGTGCCGCCATGCCGGCGCCCAGCGTCGCCCCGACCGTATAGCCTATGGACCCATAGAAGGTCTGCCCGATGAAGGTCGTTCCTTCCGGCATGAGCATCTCCGCGGCGCTGAACAGGGAAACGCCCGTCTCGGCAATGACGATCGAATCGTCTTCGACAAAATGACTTATGCGATCGAAGAACCGCTTGATCGTGAGCGGTCGCGCCGCATCGGGGACGTACGGCTCGAAATGCCGGTGCACGCATCCATCGGAGGCAGGCTGGATGTCCAGGGTCGAGGCATCCCGTCGCGCCAGCCTCTTCGTCAGCCCGCGGATAAAGTCACGGAGATACACATTCTCGTAATAATGGTGCCTGATCTTCACCGACCGGATGTTGGCGCTGATTGTCTTCGAGTCGTCGAGGTTTGTTGTGAAGCCGCCGGTGTTGAAATCGGTCATCAAGGCCCCGAGTTTCAAAATGCAGTCGGCGGACTCGACCCGGTTGCGGACGTAGACCCGGCTCCGATCTCCCTCAAAGAGGCCGATAAATTGCGGGTTGTGCTCCGAAAGAACGGCTTTGCCCAACATCATCGTCACATAGGGGAAGCCCGTCTTTTTGAGAAATCCGGCGAAGTCTTTTTGCAGCTTGAAACGTATGAGCTCCACATCGCCAATCACGACGGGGTTCTCCGCCTTTTCCAGCAACCCAAGCGCTTCCTCGAGCGCCTCGCCGAGCGCCTCCGGATCGCTGTCTGCAGGCTTTGGGAAGACGAAGTCATCCGGCCGCTTGCATCTCATCGTCACCATGTCCGACGGAAAGCTGATGTAGACCGGTCGCTGGTGGGAAAGACAGGCCGACAACACCCTGTCGATCTCGGCCGGGGCGGTTTCAGGGTCTGTGAGCTGTGTGGAGGCGACGGTGATCCGCTCGTACATCCTGAATGGAATCTGATAATCGCCCAGGGTGTGGTGGAGCAGCGGCCGCGTGCGAAAATAGACCGTCGAAGGCGAGCCGGTGATCACGACGACCGGCACTCTTTCGGCGAACGCTCCCGCGACGCCGTTGATGGCGCTCAGTTCTNNGGCCGCGTTGAGTTCATTGCAGGTGCCGACATATTTGAGGTCGCTCTTCAACACCTCGTTCAAAAAACCCAGCACAAAATCCCCCGGCACGCCAAAGAGGTGGTCGACACCGATCCCCTTCAGCCGGTTTAGCAGATATTCGGCAACTGTTAGCCCTGAATTTGTCATATCGACTTTCCGGATGTCTCCCGTTTTGCCGGCAGATTCTCCGTCACGATCTGGTTCCTTCCTTCTCAGGCATTGTATTTTGTCCGGACCACGAGTTCGGATTCTTCCCGGCGCTCTTCCGGCTCAGATCAAAGATCTCAAGACGGGGGTCCGCCTCCGGATTAATCTGGGAGGGCACTTCAGTCAGGACGACGAGTCCTTCCGGCAGCCCGTTGCCTCGTACCCAGTTTCGGGCAAACGCGCTCCAATCCCCGGGATATTCCGGCTCGTGAACCGGATGGACCCCATATGAAAATTGCATCCCGTGACAGGTCGCCTCATCGGGGCTCACGCCTGCGATCCACACGGGCAGCTTGAAGCGGGAGACCATCCGCGCGGCATGCCCTGTGGCCGAGGGGACAATGACCGCGATCGGGGCAAGGTGAACGACGACCCTCTGCACGTTGCGCGACATGAAGTCCGCAAGATGAACGTCGCCATTGCGGTCGTAGTCGGCGAAGATCTCCCGATCGCGGGCATCGGTCCGACACGGCTCGATCGCAGCCGCAATCTTTGCAAGCATGGCCACCGCCTCGACCGGGAACCTCCCCATCGCCGATTCCTCGGAAAGCATCACGCAATCGGTGCCGTCGAGGATGGCATTCGCCACATCCGTGGCTTCAGCGCGGGTGGGCAGAAAATGGTCGACCATCGATTCCAGCATCTGGGTCGCCGTGATCACCGGTTTCCCAAGCAGGTTGGCTTTGCCGATCAGCTGCTTCTGGACCGCGGCGATCCTCTCGATGGGTGTTTCCACCCCCAAATCTCCTCGGGCAACCATGATGCCGTCGGCGGCCTTCAATATCTCATCGATGTGGGCCAGCGCTCCCGCCCTTTCGATCTTCGCAATGATGAACGGGCGATGCCCCATCTCCGCCGCCGCCTTCCGCACGGCGTCGACGTCGGCCGGTGTCTCAATGAATGACTGGCTGACTGTATCGACCCCGTTTTCCAGGGCGAACATCAGACATTCGCGGTCGCGTTTGGTAAACGCACAGACGCCCAGGTTCATTCCGGGGAGATTCAGCCCCTTGCGCGAGCGCAACTCGCCCCCGACAAGCACGCGGCAGTCGACATCGCTTCCCGAGACCCTGACCACCTCCAGCCGGATGTTGCCGTCGTTGAGGAAGATGCAGCCGCCCGGCTTCACGACGGCGGGCAGGCGCGGAAAGTTCACGAAGACCCGCCGCCGGTCGCCGGGCACCTCGTCCGTCGTCAATGTGAAGGTGTCGCCTTTCTTCAACTCGACCGGCTCGCCGGCCAGCGACCCGATTCGTATCTTCGGGCCCGGCAGGTCGGCCATGATCGTCAATTGCCGGCCGGCGGAACGGGCCGCGAGACGAAGGTTGTCGATCGCCGTTTTGTGCCAGGCAAACTCGCCGTGCGAGAAATTGAGACGGGCGACATTCATCCCGGCATCCAGCATCCGCCGCAGAATTCCGGGTGACTCGGACGCCGGTCCGATGGTGCACACAAGTTTTGTTTTGTTGGCAGCGAGCGTCATGCGTCCATGTCAGCTGTGTTTTGCCGATGCCTGGTTCGCCACGGTCCGCACCGCCTCCTGAACGCGGGCGGCGTCCCCGAGGTAATAATGGCGGATGGGATGCAGCTCCCCGTCCAGCTCGTAAACAAGGGGGATGCCCGTCGGGATGTTGAGATCCACGATGTCTGCGTCTGAAACGCCGTCGAGATGCTTCACCAGCGCACGAAGGCTGTTCCCGTGGCTGACAATGAGCACGCGCTGCCCGGACCGGACTGCCGGTGCGATGCACTCGTGCCAGCACGGGAGAAACCGCTCCACGGTGTCCTTCAAGCACTCCGTGGCCGGGAGCTGCTCTGGGCGGAGATGCTTGTATCGCGCATCGTGACATGGATGCCGTGGATCCTTCTCGTCGAGGGCCGGCGGACGGACGTCGTAACTCCGCCTCCACAGTTTCACTTGCGCCTCGCCGTACTGCCTGGCGGTTTCGGACTTGTTCAGCCCTTGCAGGGCGCCGTAATGCCGTTCGTTCAGACGCCAGTCCCGGTGGACGGGAATCCACATCAGATCCAGCTCGTCGAGGGCAATCCACAGGGTCCTGATTGCGCGTTTCAAAACGGACGTGTACGCCAGGTCGAAGCCCCCGCCGTATTCTTTCAGGGCGCGACCGGCCTCCAGCGCCTCTTCTCTTCCGTGGTCGGACAAATCGACGTCCGTCCAGCCGCTAAAGAGGTTCTCCTTGTTCCAGACGCTTTCGCCGTGTCGCAAAAGAACCATCTGGTGCTGTGGACTTCTTGTTCCTTCATTCATAACGTACATTCCGCATCATTTATTCCGCCGCCGTCGGCAGGCGCGGCGCGGGCGTTCTGGCCGGACTGAAGCACACTGTGAAAATGATCAACAACGCCCTTCCCTGGCGCGGTCGGGGGTCAGCTCAACGGGTTCCAATCGGAATAGTCAGTGGCGATGGTCTCAACCCACCGCAACGGGCGGTGAGCATAAAACCACGCGGCGAATCTTCGGTAAAGGAGTTGCGTTCTCACGATGCTTGGTTGGGAGAAGCCGCGCGCCACGAATGGATGGCGCCGGCCGGAAAGGCTCCGAGGTCGGGAGTATAGGCCGGTCACCGGGCTGGAGCTATGGGGTGAAACCCGACGTCTCACAGCGATCAGTGCGGATCGCCCCGATCACGCCTCGCCAGCTTGCGTCGACGCGGGCGCATCCGGACTTCGTTCCGCCGGTTCAGGCGGCAAAATGGCTCCGTAAAGTCGGGGGCCATGCGGGTTAGACCCCATAGAGAGACGGAACCGCTGGTGGTAACTTCTCATTATAGGAAACCGTGGCCCCGGGGTTGAATCGTCAATCTGCCGAATGACGACGGCTTCGTGGTTCATCGAATCTCCAGAAGACCATCCAACACACTATGAAAACGCTCATCTCACTCGTCTCGCTCGCCGCCTGCGGCGCGCTTATCGCCGGCTGCGCTTCGACCGGTTTCGAAAAGGCCGGCACCACGTCCACATCGCTACGGGAGGCGGCGCGGGACGTCGACAACACGCTCGTTCCACTCGACAATGTCGTCGCCACCCTCTCCGATCTGGTGACGAATCCCGGACCGGATATCACTCCGCAATACCAGAAGTTCAATGCCGCGGTCAGCAATCTGGAGTCGCAGGCGAGCAAGGTGAGAAGCCAGGAGACGACCATGAGGGAACAGGGCGCCGCCTACTTCCAGAAGTGGGATGAGGAACTCGCCAAAATCCAGAATGACAACATCCAGACACGCAGCCTGGACCGCAAGAACTCCGTCGCCGCACAATTCGAGAAGGTAAGGCTCAGTTATTCGCAAACCTCCGCGGACTTTGCTCCCTTCATGTCCGACATCAAAGACATCCGCACCGCGTTGTCGACGGATCTCACGGCCGGCGGGCTCGCCTCCGTCAAGGGTCTCGCGAGCCAGGCGAACGACGCGGCAAAGCCGTTGCGCGAGTCGCTGATCCGCCTCTCCGCGGAGTTCAGGAAACTCGGGGTCTCGATCTCGACCACCACGCCGCCCAAGGCAGATTAATCTCCCCGTCCGTGTGCGCGTGGCACGCGCGTATCCGGCCTGCGCCGACGACAATCACTCCCGGCGCATTATTTGAGGGAACGACGCACCTCCCGGCGGGCGAACGGAAATCGGGGGCGTCGGCCGGCGCGTCAGGGGTGGCCGGCCCCTCCTGCCGCAATGGGCGCGGATGTCGGGAAACACCCTATATGCAGCCGGCGTTTCTGGTTCTAGAATGATGGCTCTCGAAACGACGGAATCGTCTCAACATGACACCACTACTGCCATCCTGCGGAAGCGCCAGCCCTCCCGCAGCCGGTGACGCGAAGGTCGCCACCTACGTTCGAAGCAGGGAGGCGCCGCCTGGCATGGCGGAGTTCCGCTTTAAGGCGAAGAGGAGCCCATCTTGAAACCCACCTATAGAACGCTTGCCTGGTTTGCGGCGGCCCTGCTGCTCGCACTGGGAGTGGCATCATTGTTCTGGTCTTTCAGACAGATCCGTAAAGCAGCCGAAGATCGGGAACATGTTTACGCTGTAACAACGAGCGCAAACGAGTTTCTGTCTGAATTGAAAGACGCCGAGACCGGTCAGCGCGGCTATTTGTTGACCGACGACGAGGCCTTTTTGGAACCCTATTTGGCAGTTCGCAGCGGCCTCGGCAACCACCTGGAGGAATTGCGCCGGATCACCTTGATCGGCGACGCCCAAAAACACCTGGATGCAATACGTCCATTGATGGACGCCAAACTGGCGGAAATGTCGCGGCTCATCGAGTTATGCCGCGACCATGACACGGCTGCCGTGCTGGCGGCTGTGAAAAGTGGGCGGGGCAAGCGTTTGATGGATTCGATTCGTGCCGAGGTCGGGAGCTTCATCCAGATTGAGGAGCGCGAGCGGGTGCAGCGCGACGCCCAGTTCCAGTCTCAAATGCGTTATCTGTACGGCCTCATCGTCGCCGCCAGCCTGGCTGCGGTGCTGCTTGCAGTTGCGTTCGCCTACCTGGTCTTCCGCGAGACACAGCAGCGGCTCAAGAACCTGGTCCATCTCGAAACCCGGCATCTGCTCGAGATTCAGGAGGCGACGAACAAACAGCTGCAACAGGCCAACGTCACCCTGCAGATCAGCGAGGAAAAGCTCGCCGTGACGCTCAACTCCATCGGCGATGCAGT
>PMKA01000009.1 GCA_003157575.1 Opitutia bacterium | reverse complement strand
GCCATGCAGCAGAGCTACGCGAAGGTTTCCGGAATCGTCGAAACGGTTCCGCTGATCGAGATCGTGGAGGATGCCATCCGGATGAATTCCGGCGCGCTGGAGCGCCATCAGGTCACCCTGGTGCGCGATTACCTGGGCAAGCCGGTGCTCACGCTCGAGCGCCACAAGGTGATGCAGGTGCTCGTCAACCTGATCCGCAACGCGAAATACGCGTGCGACGATTCGAGCCGGCCCGACAAGCAGATCACGATTCGCGTCGTCGAGGACGGGGAATGGGTGCGGCTGAGCGTGATCGACAACGGCGTCGGCATTCCGCCTGAAAATCTGACGCGCATCTTCGAGCATGGGTTCACGACGCGAAAGAGCGGACACGGGTTCGGCCTGCACAGCGGCTCGCTTGTGGCCAAGGAGCTCGGCGGCACCCTCACCGTGCACAGCGACGGGCCGGGCGCCGGGGCCGTTTTTACCATCAATCTGCCGCGTTCGACCCCCAGGAAATGATCCGCACCCGCCGTTCGTTTGGCGGCATGGAGGGCGAAGCCCGACTGGCTGCTGCAACGAGTTTGATGGCGGCGGGAGTTGCGTTTGGGCATGCGATTCGTTCGTTGCGCGCATTCCGCGCAGGATCGGGCCGACCTGCTGTGGCGTGCTGACCGGGCTTCCGGAAAACCACCCAGAGGGATCAAAACGGAACCAGGTCTTGGGGGTTGGGGTTATCACCCCATCGCCTTCACCGCTCGGCTCGGGCATATTCGCCCAGGTTACTCTCGCGGCATCCCGCGCCCTCTTTTCAAAAACGCCGAACAACACTCCAGAGAATGGAATCAGTGCCAGAAGAACCCTGCGCTGCCGGTGTTCCAGGCTCCAAATCGACCACGGACACCAGAGAGCGCACCTGGGAGGAGGAAGCACTTCGCGCATCGGAACTCCGGTATCGTCGATTGTTCGAGTCGGCCAAGGACGGGATTCTCATTCTCGATGCAGAGACAGGGATGGTGGTTGATGTAAATCCGTTCTTGATCAAATTATTGGGTTTTTCATACGAGGCAGTCCGCGGGAAACGGATTTGGGACCTGGGGTTTTTCAACGATATCATCGCCAATCAGGCCAGTTTCGCGGAATTGCAGCAGAACGAGTACATCCGCTACGAAGACAAACAGCTCGAAACTGCAGACGGGCACCGGATCGATGTGGAGTTTGTCGGCGACGTCTATCTCGTGAACCACCAGAAGGTGATTCAGTGCAACATCCGCGACATCACGGAGCGCAAGCACGCGGCAGCCGTTCAGCGGGAGTCGGAACGCTTTGCCCAGGCGACAATCGATGCGCTCCCCGCGCACCTTTGCGTACTGGACGAAACCGGCAGGATTCTCACGGTGAACCAGGCCTGGCGCAATTTTGCCAAAGCCAACCAGGCGGTGGAGCAAAACGTGTCCGAGGGCGCCAATTATCTTGCGGTATGCGATGCGGGCACCGACCAGGAGTCGATCGCCTTTGCCGCCGGCATCCGCGCCGTGATAAGTGGAGAGCGTCAAAAATATTCGCTCGAGTATCCGTGTCACTCGTCCACGGAGCGACTGTGGTTCATGGGGCGAGTGACCCGGTTCGCCTCCGGCGGCTTTATCCGCGTGATCGTGGAGCACGAAAACATCACCGCAAGCAAGGCCACGGAACTCCAGCTGCGCGAGCAAAATGAAATTCTGTCGAATTCGAAGGAAGGTGTCATGATCGTGAACCTCTCCAACGAGGTTTCACTGTGGAACCGCGGAGCAGAGGAGTCCTTCGGATGGACCGCAGCCGAAGCGTTGGGGCACCCACCCGAAAAAGTGCTCGGCATCGTCGATCCCGGCATATTTGCCATGGTGCGGGTCGCCGTCGAACGCGACGGATTTTGGAACGGCGAGTTGCGAACAAAAACGCGCGATGGACGCGAACTCGTCGTGAGTTGTCGCACCTCACTGGTTCGGGACGCAAAGGGCCTTCCTCGCGCCAGGCTCAGCTTCCTCGCCGACGTGACGGAGAGTAAACTGTTGGAGAAAAAATTCCTAAGGGCGCAAAGGCTTGAAGCCATCGGCACGCTCTCGGGCGGCATCGCGCACGATCTCAATAACATTCTTGCGCCGATGCTGTTGTTCGCGCCGTTTCTCCAGGATAAATTATCGGACCCCAAAGACCGCGAACTGCTGACGATGATCGAACAGGGAGCACAGCGCGCGGCCAACATCATCAAGCAGCTCCTGACCTTCAGCCGTGGCATCGGGGGCGAGCGGGGGCCGGTGCAAACGCGTCACCTGATCAAGGAAATGACGGCGCTTATGCGTGAAACGTTCCCCCGTGAAATAGAAGTCGTGGAAAAAATGCCTGCGAATTTGTGGCCCGTCAACGCGGATGCCACACAGATTCACCAAGTGCTGATGAACCTCTGCGTCAACGCCCGCGATGCGATCCACGTCAGCGGCAAAATCACCCTGGCTGCTGAAAATTTGGTCATCGGCAAGAATGACGCGGCCCTGCCTTCGAGCGCGACTCCAGGAGCCTATGTTCGACTGACGGTGACAGACACCGGCGAAGGCATCCCTCGCGCGGATATCGACCGCATCTTCGAACCGTTCTTCACAACGAAAGAGATTGGCAAGGGCACCGGCCTTGGCTTGTCGACGGTGTTGGGAATCGTGAAGAGCCATGGCGGCTTTGTCACCGTTTGCAGCGAACCAGGCAACGGCACCGCTTTTAAGGTGTACCTTCCGGCTATCGCGGGTGCGACTGACAATGCAACTCCTGCCGCTCCTCCTTCACGCCGAGGCAGGCAGGAGCTGATTCTGATTGTCGACGACGAGGCGGCGATCCGCCATGCCCTGCGACTGGCCTTGGAGCAGAACAACTATCGCGTGCTCGACGCCGCCGACGGCCGCGAGGCAATCGACCATTTCCTGGTCAATCGTGGGAACGTACGGCTCGTGCTGACCGATATCATGATGCCCGGGATGAACGGGGCAGCATTGATCCGAACGCTGCGCGCGCTCGAGCCACGCCTGCGTGTCATTGCGGTCAGTGGTTTGCACGATCAGGACCGGCGTGAGGAACTCGTGGCGCTGGGTGTGATGAACACCCTGTCGAAGCCGTGCAGCGCGGACGAAATACTGGAAGTTGTCCAGCACGAGTTAGCCGAAACTTGATATTTTGGAACGTCTGCTTTGGTCCGCTCGTACGATGGCCCGAGGAAGCCGGCAGACCGCGCACCCGTCTCATCGCCTGCGCCCCGACACCCCGGCGTTTCGCTGTTGCCATTGTCATGTTGGGAATTTTTTTGTCAAAGGAGCACGCACACACGCCCTGATGGCGATGCAGCCAGGCAGCCCGCGGTTGTGACAATGCAACAGAGATGGATCGCCCAACCGGAGCCACTCACAGGTTTAGCTCGAACGGCTGCCAGAACGGCGTGAGCATCGGACCGTCGATCGAATTGTCTGCCGGCGACAAGATCTCCGCTGCCCGGTTGCCTTCGGACGTGACGCGCGTCGCGCCCGGAGGCAACATAAAGACCCCTCTTCATGTTGGCGATCCGGGGAATCTGTCGCTAAAGTCGAATTTCTATCCAATCCAAGCCCGTCTTCTCAATGCGTCGTCTTGCGGTCGACTGTTGACCGATTGCGATTATTGAAAATAGTCGCTCGTTGCGACGGCCCGAGCTAGCATCCCGTAAACGCAACGGAATTTGATTGATACCCGTGTGCGGCGTCGGGCCATCAATACCCCTATGCGCACCAACCGAACCGCCCTTGTTCTCGCTGCCTTGATATTGGCTGATCCACTGACGTGGGCGGCGACATTTCCCAAGAGCATTATTCCGGTTGCCAGGGCGACGGTTGCCCAAGGGGCCAGCAGTGAGAGGACGTACGGCCGAATCACGCGCATGGCTTTGACCCCGGAAGAACTGGCGGCGCCGATCGACTTTGATCTTACTCTTAAACTCAGGAATCGTGAGGAACTGGATGCACGCATCAATCGCGGGGAAATTCTCTCGCGGGCTGCGCTTGAGAACTACCTTCCCACAGCCGCTGACTACGCCAGAGTCCGGGCATGGCTGGTCGCGCAGGGATTCGAAATAACGCTGGATGCCAGTTCCCGACATGCGATCTTTGCCCGCGGTTCGAATGCGCGAGTTGCGACGGCCCTTGGCCTGACGCTGGCGCGGGTCGCCACGTCCGACGGCGAATTCACCTCGGCAGTCACGGCGCCTTCGTTGCCGGACGAGATCGCGGGGCTTGTCGCCGGCATCCGGGGTCTCCAGCCGCACCTGATCCGTCATCCGCGCTCGGGCCAACTTGAACCAACTCATTATTATGCAATCACGCCTGCCGCCGTAGCGGCGGCCTACCAGGCCCCGTCAAATCTGACTGGAGCCGGCCAGACCATTGCTGTGGTTGGCGACTCCATTCCAAATAGCTCAGATCTGAGCACCTTCTGGTCGGAATGCGGGATTCCTGGGTCTCTGGCCAACATCAGCGTGACAAACGTCCAGGGCGGGCCGGGCACGGACACGACCAGCCAATCGGAAGTGTCCATGGATGTCGAGTGGACCAGCGGTCTGGCACCCTCGGCCAATGTTCGGATTTACGCCGTGCCTTATCCAATGAGCTCCAACAGCGAGGCGGCGGTTTATACCCAAATTCTCAACGATCTGCCGTCCTATCCCTCTCTGCATCAGGTCACGGAGAGCTACGGCGGGATGGAATCTGACGATGAGGGGGGAGACAGTTCTTTGGTTCTGTTGGTCGCACAAGGAGTGACCTGTTTCGCCTCGAGTGGCGACGGCGGATCCAATCCGGATCCAAATAGCGGGGGATACGATTCCAGCGCGGCACTTTCCGTCTCATATCCCGCGTCGGATCCGAGCATGACGGCTGTTGGCGGCACCACGCTCGTCTTTCCGGAGTCACTTTCCGGACAATCTGTTTCTCCGGAGGTCGCATGGTCTCTGACGACCTATCAGTCCACGACCGGGGCGACGGGAGGCGGAATCAGCGGGTCGTTTATCCGGCCATCATGGCAGGTGGCGACAGGAATGCCGGCCGGCAACAAACGGTGCGTGCCGGACGTATCGGCTTTGGCCTATACCGGGAGCGCCGACACCGATATGGCCCCGTTCGTCTACCAGGGTGGAACCGCGTGGGGTGGGTCCGGCACCAGCCTTTCGAGCCCAATCTGGGCCGGGTTTTGCGCGCTGATCAACCAATCCCGGGCCAATGCAAGTCTGCCTCCCGTGGGCTTTCTCAATCCAAAGCTCTACGCGGCGGCCGGCACAGCCGCCTTTACCGATATCACAAGCGGATCCAATGGAGCCTATTCGGCGGGTTATGGTTACGATTTGTGCACCGGTCTCGGCACACCATTGATGGGCAATCTGATTACCTATCTTTGCACGGTCAAGCCGACCGCTCCTGTGATCACCGATGGCCCGCCGCCAGCCATTGCCACAACCGGTTTTCCGTACAGTTTCGCCTACACGAGCAGTGGGTACCCGGCAGCAACCTTCTCGGTCATCTCGGGCAGCCTGCCTCCGGGCATCACGCTATCCGCGGTGGGCGTTATCTCCGGTACGCCGACTCAAGCCGGAGTCTACTCGGGCACGGTCAGCGCAACCAACGGCATCTACCCGGATGCCACGCAGAGTTTCTCGATCACCGTTCAGCAGGCATTGGCGCCTTCCATTACCAACGGGCCTCCCCCTGCAACGGTTGCTCTCGGCGCTTCCTACAACTTTACCTACACCGGTTCCGGTTATCCTTTGCCAACCTTCGCGGTGACCTCCGGCAGCCTGCCGGCCGGACTTACGCTTTCTCACGAAGGAGTCATCTCAGGCACGCCGACGGCGTCCGGCTTGTACACCGGAACGGTTACTGCCAGCAACGGAGTCAGCCCTGATGCCACACAGACCTTTTCTATCGCAGTCCAGCAGGCTCCAACGATCACCAACGCCCCGCTTTCGGTGCCAATCGCAATTAACACCCTGTTTAGCTTTACCTACAAGGTCAGCGGTTACCCGGCGCCGACATTCACAGTCACGTCGGGAAGCCTGCCGCCCGGACTAACCCTTTCGCCCGCGGGGACACTCTCAGGGACTGCGACCCAATTGGGAACCTTCACCGGCACGGTTGCCGCGAACAACGTGGCTGGCAGCGCCAGTCAAAACTTCACCATTTCGGTGGTGGCGAGTCAGACCCTGTGGCTCAATCTGCCGGGCACGGTCAATGCAAGCGATCCCGACGGACAAGGCACTGCCACCATCAGCGCCGTCTTAGCCAACGACCTTACCGTCCAACTCATATCGTCGAATACCGGGGCTTTGACGGTGCCCGCGAGCGTCGTCATTCCCGCGGGGCAGACCAGCGCCGCCGTTGCCTACACGATCATCGACAATCTCAACGTTTACGGCCCACAAACCACGATTGTTACCGCCAGTGCTTCAGGCCAGACCGCCGCGACTCAGCTGGTCACGGTGACAGACAACAAAACGACGGACAATTGGTCCACCTTCGGGAATGGCCAGGCGCACACCGGAGTCTATCGAGGATCCCTGCTCGGCGGAACCTACAGCCTCGCCTGGTCGGCCACGTTCCCCAGCGCCTCGGTGGCCCTCAATCAAGTGGCCGTAGCCAAGGGAGTCGCGTATATCACGCCGGACACCTATCTTGGCCCTGCGGACTTGACGGCGCTCAGTGCTTCGACCGGCGCACAGATATGGCAGCATGTCTACAGCGCGGCTGGCCAAACCCCTGGAGGTACTAGCTAGAGCTTGTCCCAATTTTGTAA
>PMKA01000455.1 GCA_003157575.1 Opitutia bacterium | reverse complement strand
AGATGGCCGGCAACGAGCAGATCGTCGCCGAGGTCGGCAAGAATCCGAACGGCATCGGCTATTGCGGCCTCGCCTACATCACGGACCCGGGCATCAAGGTGCTGTCGATCGGAGGCGAACTGCCGTCCAAGGCGTCGGTGCTCGCAAAGAAATATCCCTATGCCCGGCCGACGTTCTACTACACTAACGGGGATCCTGTGGGCGAGGCGGCGAAATTCGTCGACTTCACGCTCAGCGACGAGGGCCAGAAGATCGTCGGAAAAGTCGGGTTCGTTCCGATCCGGTAACCCGGGGTCGTCTTCATGATGACGCATTGGGCTGACTTGTAGGAGCCTGCTTGCAGGCGATGCAGGATGCAACCGGACGGTCCCATGAAGAATCGCCTGCAAGCAGGCTCCTACAGGCAATCTGATGCTCGCCTGAACAAGAACGTGAGTTTGACGATCCCCACAAGTCCGCCCGGGAATTCCGGCGGGCTTGTGTTGCCTCCATGCCGGCTCTTAACCTGCCACTGAACTGATTCCCATGGATTCCCCTCCAACGAAGACATTTGAGGTCAAGCGCCGGCGCCTGAAGTTTCTCGGGCTGACCGTGGACGACGCGATCAAGTTCTTTTTTGGAGGCAACGCGGTGGTATCCGTGGTCGTGCTGGGCTTGATCACGTATTTCCTCTTTCGCGAGGGCGCCGGGTTTCTCGGTCAAAATCACCAGAATCTTCTGATCTACCGTCGGGCCGGGCTGGAATTCGTCGATCTGATCCGCGCCGAGGAGACGGCGCACACGGCGCTCGACCGCTATTTGTCCGACTTGCGGCAGCGGCAGTACGATTATCTTGTCCGGCAACAGGGCAAGCCGCCGGCGGAGGCCAACGCCGCGCTTGTCGCGTATGACGAGTTTGCCGGCCGTTTCGACGATGCGGGCGGGCCGATGCGAACGCTGGTGTCGGACCTGAGCGAACTGGCTTCCGGGGTCAAGACGAAGTACATGGTCCTGGAAGACAAGGGGGTCGAGCGCAGCCAGCTTCTTGCGGAAGGCCGGACGGGCGACGCAAGGGCGGTGAAGATCGAGGAGGTGGATTTTGCGGCCGAGCTCAAGCCCATGCTCGCGGTCCTGCCCGATTTTAGGGACGCCAATGCCAGGTTTGCGAAGGATCTTGAAGCCGTGCTTGCGGCGGCGCCGTCGATGCCGTCGCCCGAATTGCAGGTCCGGCTCGAGAGGTTCAAGCGGCTGACGCACGTCTTTATTGGGACATTTCCGGAGATCGAACGCGAAGCGGAGGCGTGGGACTACAGGCGCCCCGTGCCGTGGTGGGAGGCGTTCACGTCGTTCATGTTCGGGCGCGAATGGATCACCGCCAGCTTCTGGCAGGACTGGTACGGCGTGATCCCCCTCCTTGTCGGTTCATGCATGGTGTCGTTTGTGGCCCTCGTGATCGCCGTGCCTCTGGGTGTGGGGGCGGCCATTTACGTCAACCAGATTGCGACGCCTGCGGAGCAGCGTTTCATCAAGCCGTGCATCGAATTCATCTCGGCGTTTCCGTCCGTGGTGCTCGGCTTCTTTGGCATTGCGGTTCTGGGTGAGGCGCTGCGGTGGGTGTCGCACCTGGGATGGCTTTCCTGGATGCCGGGCTTCCCGATGAGCGAACGGCTCAATATTCTGACTGCGGGATGCCTGCTGGCGTTGATCGCAGTCCCGACGATTTTCACCCTGGCCGAGGATGCGCTCAACAACGTGCCCCGGGCATTCAACGAGGCCTCGCTGGCACTGGGAGCCACCCACCTGCAGACGCTGGCCAAGATCATCGTCCCGGCTTCGCTGTCAGGCATCATCTCCGCCATCCTCCTGGGCTTCGGCCGCGTCATAGGAGAGACGATGGTGGTGCTGCTGTGCGCGGGCAACCGCATCGCAATCCCGGATTTCACGAGCGGCCTGGGCGTTTTCACCCAGCCGGTGCATACGATGACGGGGCTCATTGCCCAGGAAATGGGAGAGGTGGTTCGCGGAGGCATCCACTACCGGGCGCTGTTCATGGTGGGCATGCTTCTTTTCTTCCTGTCGCTCCTCATCAACTACGTGGCGCAGGGAATTCTGCGCCGGTACCGCATCTCGATCGGCTGAAGTCATGCCTGAAGCAGTCCCAAGTCACATCTTCCAGAGGCGGTCGACAACGATCCGCCGGCAGGAGGCGTTCCTGGCCTGGTCGCTTCGAGGCGCCACGTATCTGGTCCTGTTGTGCGGGGCGCTGTTGCTGGGCGACATTGTCTGGCGCGGATCGCAGACGGTCTTCGTGGCGCGGCCGCCATTCGTCAACGTGGCCTTTCTGACCCAGGCGCCCGAGTCATTGTACGTCTTCGATTATCAAGGGCAGAAGATGGAGCTTGGCGACCGGGACTTCCGGCAGTTCAAGGCCGATCACCACCTGGCGGACATCAAGGCCGAGAGCTACGTCTATTCGGCCGGCGGGATCTTTCCCAATATCGTCGGGACCATCCTGCTCGTCGTGGGATCGATGGTGATAGCGCTGGTGCTTGGCGTCTCGGCCGCCGTCTATCTCAGCGAATACGCCAGGCAGGGCCGGTTCATCACGATGATCCGGCTGGCGATTCTCAACCTGGCCGGCGTGCCGTCGATCGTCTTCGGCCTGTTCGGCTTCGGGCTGTTCGTGATCTTTCTTGGGTGGAACGTCTCGCTGCTCGCCGGCTGGTTCACCCTCGCGTTCATGGTCTTGCCGGTGATCATCGTCGCCAGCGAGGAATCGCTCAAATCCGTGCCCCGCGGCTTCCGCGAGGGCTCCCTGGCTCTTGGTGCGACCAAGTGGCAGACGATCTACAAGAATGTCCTCCCGTACGCGCTGCCGGGCATCCTGACTTCGTCGATCCTCAGCATCGCCCGCGTGGCGGGGGAGACCGCCCCGATCATGTTCACGGCGGCCTATGTGGTCCGCGACAAGCTTCCCTGGGAGGGGCTGACGCACTGGACCGACTTCTTCTTCCAGGGCGT
>PMKA01000283.1:928-7560 GCA_003157575.1 Opitutia bacterium | reverse complement strand
TCGCTGGCGCTCGTGGCTACGGGAATATCCTGGGGCGCCGGACTCGCGATGAAAGGGCAAGCTGACCCACTTCACGGCAATCTCCATTCTTGCCTGCGGCGGTGTGACCGGTCCATACATTCCGCCGTGTCCATCCGCCTGAATCTGCCCAACGTGCTGACATTGAATCGCATGCCGCTGACGTTCGCAATCGTCGCCCTGATGTATGGCACATGGCAATGGGCGGCGACGCTTGCCTGCGGTCTCTTCGTCTGTGCGGCAGTCACCGACTGGCTCGACGGCAAGCTGGCGCGCGAGCGCAACATTGTGTCCGATTTTGGGAAGTTCATGGACGCGCTTGTGGACAAGGTGCTGGTGCTCGGTGTGATGGTGGCGATCCTCGACCGCGGTTTGTTGCATCCGGTGCACGCGGTGGTTGTCGGGTTGATGGTGCTGATGGTTCTGACGCGGGAGTTCATGGTCTCGGGCCTGCGCATGATGGCGGCGGTGCGCGGCGTGGTGATGGCGGCGGAGCAGGGGGGGAAGGTGAAGACGATCATCCAGATGACATCGCTGGGTTTCCTACTCGGAGGGCCGATGTTTTCCCGGGACTTTGCGCCGGCCTTTTGGAGCGTGTTCACGGCGATCGGGCAATGGGTGCACTGGATCGGCTTTGCGCTGTTCTTCCTCTCGATGTGGTTCATGATTTCCTCGATGGTGAATTACTACCGGAAGTACCGGCATGTGTTGTTCCCCCCCTCCGGGTCATGAAGCTCGAACAGCCGATCTGGCCCCGCTTTCTCCCCTCCAACGTTGTGCTGACCCTCGCGACGCTCGGGCCGGTGGGGCGGGGGCGCAGGGCTCCAGGCACCTGGGGATCGGCGGCCGGACTGCTCTATTGCACGGTCTTGTTCTGGCGGCTCTGGGACCGGCCGTGGACCGGTCCCGGAACGGCGCTTTGGTCGGGTTTCTGGACGGCGATATTCTGCCTCCCCGGGCTGTATTTTGCGGTGGCGCTTTGCGGCGAGGCCGAATTCCGGCTCGGCCGGCGGGATCCCGGGGAGGTGATCCTCGATGAATTCACAGTCATGCCGCTGTGTTTTCTCGGCTGGCCTGCGCTCGTGAGGGTGTGGCCGCCGTGGGCGATCTTCATCGCAGGGTTCCTGCTTTTCCGCCTCTTTGACATCGCGAAGCCGTTTGGCATCCGGAAGCTCGAGGATCTGCCGGGCGGGTGGGGCATCGTGGCCGACGACGTGGCTGCGGCGCTTGCGGCGTGCACGGTCCTTCAATGCGCGGCGTGGGCCTGGAGGTTCTGGTAGCGTCCGGGAACGAAGGGACGCGCCGTCCCGAAGCCTGGCGGCGGCTCACTGACCCGGCGTCGAACCGGCAGGGGAAGAATCGGACTTCCGGCCGCCGCTGAACCAGCGTGTCAGGTTCACCTCGCCGCGGAGCCGTCCGCCGGTTCCGACCGTGTTGCCGTCAGGTCCGAACACGAACGAGAGATTGAATCCCGCGAGCCACCGGCCATGGGCGTTGAACACGAGCCGCTTTGGCAGATCCCAGAACACGCCCGGGCGGACGGTCAGAAAGTCGTGGGAGCCGCTCCCGATGACCCGCGTTGTGGTGCAGTCCACCTCCAGGGTGTAGTGCCATGCGAGGTGATCGTAGAGCAATGCAGGGCTGACCGTAAACGAATTGCTGTGCGGCTCGTTGCGGTTGAAGACCCCCGGGGTCGAAGAGTCGGAGATGAAATCCGTGCTTACGTTGAAAACGCCTGAGAGCCCGGGAACGCCGTCCAGTTTCCGGCTGAAGACGATGTAGGGGGTGAAATGGTCGTGCCCGTCCGTCAGAGTCAGGGGAGGGCGGCTGACGGGAATCGATGAATTGAAGCCGATGCCGGCATCCCAGGTGGGTTTGAGCCACTCCAGCCAGGCGTATTTCGCGCCGAAGTGCAGTTCGCTGATTCCGTAGCCGCCGTCGCCCTTGCGCAGGCCGTGGTCGAAGTAGGTGTCGGTGTAGCTGTTGAGCTCGAAGTGATCGTTCACGCCCCAGCGGAGCTCGAAGGGCACGCGCAGGTAGTCTTCGTTGAGCAGATCGCGAAAATGGGGAAGGAAGCTCAGTTTGACCTGCCCGCTTTGCTCGGTCACCGGCAGCTCGATCTGGAACAGGTCCGGAATGCGCGGAATCGTGCTCTGTTCCGGGGGGGCGGAAGCGGGACTTGCGGCGGAAACGTCGGTCTGGGCCACGGCCTCAACGACCAGGAGGCATGGCAGAACGATCCAAGTGAGGATTCTCCGGAACGGTATGATCATCGGAAGGCTGCGTCAGGAGACGTTTAGATGCGAAAGGAAGACAGCGATTTACGGCCTCGGTTTCGAGAATCTTTTTAAGGGATGATCTGCAGATGCTCCATGGGCATCCGCACGAGCAGCCCCTGCTGCAGAACGTCGACGGCGATGACAACCCCCCTGGGGTTCTTTGGATCGTCGACGATGCCCTCGATGCCATAAAGCGGTCCGCCGGCGACCTTGACCCGCGTGCCCTTCTTGAGGAGCGGATGCAGGGTCATCTCAAGCCCCGAGGCAACCACGGTCTTGACGTCGTCGAGCTGGCGCAGGAACGCGGACTGGTCTTCGACCCAGATCGCACGCACAAGGAGGTCCTGCTGATAGACGCGGCTCTTCGTTTCGGGCGGTATCTCGGCGAAGACATAGCCCGGGAAAAGCGGTTTGGTGAAGCGCTTCGTCTGGTCGCGGTAGTGCCGCACGCTGGGCACGAGCGGCAGGTAATGGGTGAATTTCTCCACCGTCAGCAGGGCGGAGAATTTCTTCTCGCAACGCGGCTTCGTGTGACACGCAAACCAGCGCGGTTCGGAATAGGTGGGAAGCGTTTCAGCCATAAAGAGCGGACAGGTTTGGTGGAACGGCGGCCGGTCCGACCCTTTCCCGTCTGAAGGCCGGCAGGCCGTCGGAGGTGCGTTCCGGCAGGCCGCTAGCGTTTCAAAAGGAACCGGAGCGCCGCGTGGTAGCCTTCCAGGCCCAGCCCGGTGATCACCGCCAGGCAGGCGGGAGCGGTGAGCGATCGCTGCCGGAATTCCTCGCGCTTGTAGATGTTCGAGATGTGCACCTCCACCGCGGGCACGCCGGCGCCCAGCAGAGCGTCGCGCAGCGCCACGCTTGTGTGCGTAAGCGCGGCGCCGTTGATGATGATGCCGGAGAACTTCCGGTCGGCCAGGCTCGCGATGCGGTCGATGATGGCGCCCTCATGATTCGACTGGAAGAATTCGAGCTCCACCGCCTGGCCCGCCACTTCGGCGCGCAGGGCCTGCTCGAGGTCCGCCAGCGTGGCGCGGCCATAGATTTCCGGCTCACGCTGCCCGAGCCTGTCGAGATTGGGGCCGTTGATGATGGCAATCTTCTTCATGATGGCGGAATATCCTCGCGAGAAAGCGGTGGAAAGAAAAGAACCGAATTGCCTGCAGCAGCCTGGAGTACCCGAAGCCCGACAGCCTGCTACCGTGATCCCGTCGTTGACCCGAACGACAACCCGTTGGGCGGTTCTTCCGACACCCGGTCACTTCTTCCCCTGTTTTGAACCGGACCACTCCTGGAGGTTGTCCCGACCGAGGCGCCAGCTTGCCCGCTCTGTGACGTACGCGGCCGAGGCGTTTCAACGGTGGTGCCGTTAGCCGGCCCACTTCCCGCATCGGCGATTGTGCGTTCACAACCTTGCAGTTGGCCGCGGACACTGCGGGTCGTCCAGGTTGGCGCGCTAATAGAACAGATTCCGGTCGAGGCTGCGGTACTGGATGGCTTCGAGGAGGTGGTTGGCGGCGATCGTCTCGGCGCCGGCGAGGTCGGCGATGGTGCGCGAGACCTTGAGGATGCGGTCGTAGGCGCGGGCGGAGAGGTGCAGTTCCTCCATCGCCTGCTGGAGCATGCGTCCGAGCGTGGAATCGATCGCGCAGTGCGCGCGGATCTGCGCATGGGTCATGCGGGCGTTCGCACTGGTGCGCGAGCCCGCGAAACGCGCCCGCTGCCGCAGGCGTGCGGCGGCGACGCGGGCGCGGATGGCCGCGGATGTTTCCCCGGGCTCGGCCCGACGCAATTCCTCCACGGTCAGGGCCGGAGCTTCGACGTGAATGTCGATGCGGTCCAGCAGCGGTCCGCTGATGCGCGCGCGGTAGCGCTGGATCTGGGCGGGCGTGCAGCGGCACTCGTGCCGGGCATCGCCGAGATATCCGCAGGCACAGGGGTTCATCGCGGCGACCAGCATGAAATTGCAGGGCAGCGTCACCTTGCCGGCGCTGCGGGAGATCGTCACCTGTCCGTCCTCGAGGGGCTGGCGCATGACTTCGAGGGCGGAGCGTTTGAATTCGGGCAGTTCGTCGAGAAAGAGCACGCCGTGGTGGGCGAGGGAGATCTCGCCCGGACCGGGAATCGCTCCGCCGCCGATCAGCCCGACGTCTGAGATTGTGTGATGCGGCGAGCGAAACGGCCGGCAGAGAAAGGGGAGTCCTTCGACGAGCGTGCGACCGGCGGCGGAATGGATGTTTAGGACTTCGAGGAACTCGTCGAGCGAGGGCTCGGGCATGATCGTCGGAATCCGTTTCGCGACCATCGATTTGCCGGCCCCGGGAGGACCGAGCATGAGGATGTTGTGGGCGCCGGCGACCGCGACCTCGACCGCGCGTCGCAGCCCCTGCTGGCCCTTGACCTCGGAGAAATCGCCGGTGCCGCCGGCGTCTTCACCGGGCGTTGCGCGGTAGGCGGCGATGCCGCCGGGCTGGGGCGTCAGCAGTGCCTCGCCCGTGAAGAAACGATAGGCTTGGTCGAGCGATTTCACGGCGTAGACCGCGAGGCCTTCGACAAGGGCCGCCTCCGCGGCGGAGGCCGGCGGAAGCAGGACGCCGCGTTTCCCGAGGTCCCGCGCAAGCAGGGCGATGGCCAGGGCGCCGCGCATCGGGCGCGTCGCGCCCGAGAGGCTGAGCTCGCCGGCGATCAGATAGTCCTCGAAGTGATCGGCCTTCAACTGGCCTGTGGCGTGGAGAACGCCGAGGGCGATGGGAAGGTCGTAGATGGGGCCCTCCTTCCGGAGATCGCCCGGCGCGAGGTTGATGGTCGTCCGGGAACGCGGCATGTGGAAACCGCTGTTGTTCAGGGCGGAGAAGACGCGGTCCTCGGACTCCTTGACCGCGGCGTCGGGTAGGCCGACCAGGATGAGGACGGGCGGGCCGGCCTCGCCGGTGTTGACCTCGACAAGCACGGGCGCGGCGTCGATGCCCTGCACGGCTGCGGAATGGATGATCGCCAGCATGTAAGATGTTACAAAAACAGAAAAATACGGTGGACGGTAAAAGCAAGCCCGCGGAATCATCCGTCATCCCCGAATTCTGCGATTGCGTCCGATTCCAGTAAACTCCAGTTTCGGAAGGTGAGGCGTGCCGGCCCGATCGACTCCGTCGTGTCGGAGGTCGGGTGCGTCGGATCTCCCCTGCGTCACCTTTTACCCCCGCGCTTCTTGAGAACTGCCCGCTTGTTGTCCTTCGTTTTGTTTGGCGCCTTCGCTTCGCACGCCGCCGCGCAGCATTACGTGGCCGTGAAGGACGGCGACAAGATCGTCCCTGTCGTGGCGGCGAAGGATTGCGCCCCGATGGTATTCAGCGACGGCAGGCTATGCGTGGCCCGCAACACTTCCACTTTCGCCATAGGCAAGGGAGGAGAATACCTGCCGGCGTTTGTGTCGGTCAGGGACATGAATGTGAAGACAAGCTGCCTGGTGGACGATGGCGACCAGAAGCAGATGAACAACGACTTCCACCTGCACTGCACGTTGGAGACGGCCTTTCGATTGAAGAACGTCTTCATCGTGCTTGTGCTCCACATGCTGAGCGGGAAGTCCAGTCTCTTTCTATTCGAGGTCGGCGAGTTGGAGCCGCGCATTCCGAAGCAAATGCTCATCGGCGTTCCCATGCGGGTGGACAGCGATTGGGGACACTATGAGTTCTTTCTGTTTTCCGGCGGACGCGAATTGTTCCAGTCGATGATGCCAGTGGGCGAGATGGAGTCGGCCCTGGGGAAGATGGTGATGGATTCCATCAAGGACGTCGAAGACGCGCCGGTGAAACCGTTCTTCGGGCCGCCGCCGGAATATCCGAAGGCGCTTTTCCGGAAAAAGGTCGCAGGGAGCGCCACGGTGTCATTCAAAGTCGGGGTGCGCGGCGCGGTCCTGGATCCGTCGGTCGTCACGGCTACTGCGCCTGAGTTTGGCGAAGCCGCCCTGGCGGCGATCCGGCAATGGCGTTTTCTCCCGAAGGTGAAGGCAGGCAGGCCGCTCGAAACCCGCGCCACAATGCCATTCGACTTCTGCCCGCCCGAAAAGGACTAGGCCGGGCACAGTCGTCCCCGGTCGTCGCGCCGGCTTCCGGTCTTCCATCCCGAAAAACGAGGGAAAAATCCACGCACAACACGAGGATGTTGTGGGTGGCGGCATCGACCGCACGCCGAGCGGGAACCGATCTTCGGGTCAGGTGGGCAGGGGAAGACGGATGCGGAAAAGGGTGCCGGCGCCCTTTGCGGACTCGAACGTGATCTTCCCGCCGTGGGCCTCGACGATGCCCTTGGCAATTGCGAGGCCCAGGCCGGTGCCGCCCT
>PMKA01000283.1:0-905 GCA_003157575.1 Opitutia bacterium | reverse complement strand
GAGCAGGTTCTGCAGAACCCGGATCATCCGGTCATGGTCGATCACGGCGACAAGTCCGGGGTTGGCCCGGATCTGCACCTTGATCCCCGCGTGGGCCAGGGTGTCGGCGTTCAGGTCCAGCAGGTGCACAAAAAGCTGCCGGACCGGCATCGGGCGGCGGTCGATGGTGGAGTTGCCGCGGGCATATTGCAGCACCTCCTCGACGAGCGAGCTCATGCGGCGAAGCTGTTTGGCGATCATGTCGCAGGCGTGCTGCGTCGGTTCGTCGGCGGAGTGCTTCGTTATCAGGCCGAGGGCGAGCTGGATCGAGGTGACCGGGCTGCGAAAATCATGGAGAAAGCCGTTGGCCATCTCTCCGATGAGCGTGATCCTCTCCTTGCGGATGACCTCCTGGACGNNGGGGCAGCACCGCCGCCTGGACCTCGGTCTGCGCGACGGCCCGGGCGCTGCGGCCGCTTCCGTCGAGCACCCCGAGCTCGCCAAAATAGTCGTCCTCGTTTGCGAAGGCGAGGGTGTGGAGATGATCGCCGCTCGAGTGTTTGAGGATCTCGACCCGCCCGGAGAACACGAGGTAGATGGAGTCCGACTTGTCCCCCTCCTCGAACACGATCGAATGCGCGGGCAGCGTCACGGAGGTCACAGCCCGGGCGAGCTTTTGGGCGAAAGGCGGCGGAAAGTAGCGAAAGAAACTATGCTTCAGAGCTTCCATGACTTTGAACGGCCGACGGCATGCCACCATTGATGGTCCGATGAGTCGAGCAAGGAGTTGGCCGCCGCGGCCCGCCTACAACTGGACGGGAAGCCCGATCTCGATGACCTGCATTGGCTGGACCTTGTAATAGTCCTTCACCGGACGGGCGTTCCGGCTCAGGAATGCATACAGGGATTTCTGCCATTCCCACATG
>PMKA01000541.1 GCA_003157575.1 Opitutia bacterium | reverse complement strand
GGCCCCTCCGGCGACGAAATCGCCGCGCGAAACTCGAAATTCGACAAGGGCCTCAATAGCCAGTCCGCCTTGGGTCAATTGGAGGAAATGACGGGGACCAAGGTCGACCGCTCGTCGAACCAGTCGGTGGATGAAGACAATTCCCGCGTCGCACAGCAGCCCAGGGTGGNNGGTGGTGAAGCCGCGCTACGACGCCGACGCGGCGTTCAGGCAGGAATTGCAAATGACCGTGGCCAGCACCGTCGCGGACGCGCTGATCAACAGCCTTTTTTCCGATGACTCCGCGCAACGACAGGCCGCCGCCGAAGCCGCGCAACGACAGGCTGCGGCCCAGGCAGAGGCCTTCCGCGTGCAGCAGGAGCTGGCCCGGCAGGCGCATATCCAGCAGGCCCAGCACTATCGCGCCGATTGGGATTCCCGCGACGCGGAGGTCGGTGAGCGACTAGACGGCGCCTTCGAGGTCAAGACCGGCAACAGCTTCTTCGGTCAGCCGGCCAACCCCGACGCCTCCACGATCGCCGCCCTGCTGTCACAGCCAACCGGTGGCGATACCTCCGTCGTCGACCTGCGCGGCGGCACACAAGTGACGCCACCCCCGCCCGCGCCAGCCCCGGCAGGCAGCCTGCTCGAGGAAGGCCCCGCCGCGTCCCCCATGCCGGGGGAAACCGCCCGGAAAATCGCCGGGCTCGGCGGTTATTTCGTTCCGGAGCTGAAGGAGTATTACAAGGGCGTGGCCCAATCGACGGCCAAGGAAACCGCCTGGGGCCTGGCCGAGGACATCCCCTACCAGCCCTACGCCAAGGCCCTCGTCGAATTCGAGGAGAACCGGAGGGAGTACACCGACAAGCTCAAGGAGCTGAACGAGCACCTTATCGAGCTGTCGCTCGGCAGGCCGGAGGCCTTGGTCTACGCCGCGGTGCACGGCGACGCCCGCTTCTCCGAAAACTACTGGGAGCAACTGCCTCATGAAGTGGGGAAGCTGACCGTCGAATACATGAAGCTGGCCTACAACTCGATCGCCTCGCACGCCTCGCTCGATCTCGGCAAGCTGCGTCCCCCCGTCGATACCGGCGGGTATTGAACTCCGGTTTCGCACCGCCCCTCGCTTCCGTCCTGCACCTTTCGTTACGCGACCGGTCGCGGCCTCCCCACCGTCCAGCCATACTCATCATGAACATCCCCAAACCTGGAGCCCTCTGCTTGAGCGCTGTTTTCGCAGGTGCTGCCCTGCTTCTGTCCACCGGATGCGTGTCCACCGACACCATCAAGCGGGAAATACTGGAATACCAGCCCGCCCGTTCGCCCGTGCAGTTCGACGCCTGTGCCGTCGTCGAGGTGACCGACACCATGACTCCCGAGATGAGATCCTTTAAACACTTGTTCGACACCGACCAGGGGCTCGCCAACTGGCAGCAAGCCATGGCCGAGACCATCTACAGCGACATCAGCAACTCGGGGCTCTTCACCCAGGTGCACGCCGGCAACGGCCCCCGGCCGGATTACCGGATCGTCATCCGGAGCGAGGAGTCCAAGCCCTCCGATTTCAGGCTCAGGGTGACAATGAACACCACGGACTGCGCCTCGGGACAGCCACTGTCGGTCCTGTCCCGGGAGATCTCCCTCGGACAGGGCGCGTTCTCCTACCATCCGAGGGGCGGCCTCCAGAAAATAATGACCGACCTCAAGGCGGACCTGACGACCGAACTGCAGGAAAAAATCAGCCAGAGAAAGCAGCAGACGGCGCTCGCCCAGGCCGAGGCCTTCCAGAAGGCGACCCTTGCGGACCTGCTGGTCGGGGCGGAAAAGACGGTGGCGCTGGCTCGCGAAAGAAACCGCGCACTCGTCGCCGCCAAAACCCAGCAGCTGCCGGACATTCTTCGCAATTGGAAGACCGACGAACTCACCACCCTCGTCGTCAAGATCGAGCAGGCCATCCTCGACCTGAACCACGAGTGCGAGGTCGCCAAGGACAAGGCTCAGCAGGTAACCGCAACGAATGACGACGCACGCCAGATCGACGAGCTCCGCGGCCTTGCGATCAGTTACCGCGAGCGCATCGAACTGCTCAAACCCATCCTCACCGCCGTCAAGGAGGAGATCGCCAACCGCGGGCGGTAGCCATCTATGCTGGACCGCCTCCGGGACGTGCCAATCTGCCCATCTTCTTTTCCATGAACCAAGCCAAGATCTTCATTCACGCCCTTGCTGCCACGGTGCTATTATTGACTGGCTGCGCGACGACGTCCTCATCGCCGTTGTTGAACACAGCGGCAAGAAACGGTGATTTGGCTGCTCTGCAGCAACTACTGGATCGTGGCGCGGATATAAATGCCAGAGATTCCGACCAATTTACGCCCCTGATGGTTGCGGCCGGGTGCGGCCAATCTTCATGCCTCAAGCTGCTGCTGGATCGGGGGGCGGACATCAACGCAACTACATGGAAATGGCAGTCAGCTCTGATTATTGCGGCCGAAGATGGACAAGCAGAATGCGTCCGGCTTTTGCTTGCCCGGGGTGCGAAGACCGAGCAGCGGGCTGTATTCTATTATATTGACGGAGGAATCGAGAAACGCGCTGACTTGACTGCAATGGAGCGCGCCAAGTCGTGCGGACACCCTGAAATCGTGACCATTTTCCAGGAATACGCCCGCGAACAAACCAGGCTCCGTGAGGCGCCTTTTATCGCGGCCTTGGCAAAGGCCAGCCTGCCCGAGCTTTTGAGCACCGCGGATCCCTCAGTGAGTCTCGCCCGTGCACGCAACGATGCAATCATTGCGGCCAAGACCCGGGATCTGCCAAAGCTCTTGCATGACGACACGTCGGCTGATCTCACTGCTCTTTGCGTCTGCCTCGAACAGACTATTTTGGGCCTGAACCACGAGTGCGAAGTCGCCAAGGACAAGGCCCAGCAGGCGGCGGCGAACGGCGATCCGCAGCAGCTCGACGAACTCCGCGGCCTCTCAATCTGCTACCGCGAGCGCATCGAGATTCTCAAACCCATCCTCGCCGCGCTCAAGGAAGAGATTGCCAACCGCGGACGGTAGCCATCGAAGCCAAAACGCCTCCGGGACGTGCCAATCTGCCTATCTTCCTTCCCATGAACCAAACCAATATCTGCATCCACGCCCTCGCCGCCACGGTTCTATTATTGACCGGCTGTACGACGTATTCGCTGCAGGACGCAGCTGCTCTTGGTGAGGTCGCCGCGCTCCAGCAGGCGCTGGACAACGGAGCCGACAAGAACGCCAGGGATGACGCTTTGGGGTGGGCGGTCGCCAACAACCGTACCGAGTGTGTCCGGCTTTTGCTGGCCCGAGGTGCCGATCCTGACTCGCGGGCACTGCCGTGGGCCGCGCATTATGGCAATATCGAGTGCGTCCGGCTGTTGCTGGACAAGGGAGCCGACATCAACGCCAGAAGTTCCGACGGATGGACGGCCCTGATAAGTGCCGCGGCGGAAGGCCACGCCACCTGTGTCCAGTTGCTGTTGGAGCGGGGGGCTGAGACGAGGGTGGTTGGCACCCCGGCTGGCCCCTCATATCATGGCGGTGGCACGGCGGCCGAATGGGCACTCAAACAAGGACATCCTGAGATCCCGCCGTTGATCGAGTCGGCCGAGCGAGAACGCACCAGGCAGCGGGAGGAACCCCTGATCGCTGCCCTGCCGAAGGCCAGGCTCCTTGATCTGTTGGTCGTCGCCGATTCCTCGGCGAATATGGCCAGTAAAAGCAACGATGCGATCATTGTCGCCAAGGCCCGGGATCTGCCGGGGATTTTGCACGACGGCACGTCGGCCGAACTCACCGCTCTCTGTGTTCGCCTCGAACAGACTATTTTGGGCCTGAACCACGCGAGCGAAGTCGCCAAGGACAAGGCCCAGCAGGCGGCGGCGAACGGCGATCCGCAGCAGCTCGACGAACTCCGCGGCCTCTCAATCTGCTACCGCGAGCGCATCGAGATTCTCAAACCCATCCTCGCCGCGCTCAAGGAAGAGATCGCCAATCGGAACCGCTGACCCCGTGCTGTGAATGGTGGTGGTTTGGGCTTCGTTGCGACATCTCCGCAAGGAGCCTGTCGACGAAGCCATCCCTCTTCAGTTCCCAATCTCCGGCTGACCATCCGACAGCCCTGCGGCGCGTGCGGCCGCCACCGGGTCCTGTCCCTCCCGGATCAGTCGCCAGGCCTGGCGCACAAGGTCCGCCGGCGGATCGATGATTGCAGCGAGGCGCGCCGCCTCGGGGAAAGAACGGATGATGACCGCGGTGCCATCGCGCCGTCGCAGCTCGATGCTTGTGAGCGACGAGGGCGTGCCGCCCGCGGCATGCACACGAACCAGCGCCAGCTCGGCCCACGGAATCAGACAGGCCGTCTCGACGTCCGGCCCCACTGAGAGCCCCTCGCTGTTGAGCCGGATGAACCGTGTTTTGCGAATCCATCGCGAAAGGACGGCGGCGCCCCCGCCGATTGCCAGGCCCGCGAGAGAAAGATAGGCTGCAAGGGCGGTCGCCAGACCGAACTCCCGGAAGTGCAGGCAGAAAAGGACACCGGCCGCCACGAGCGCGAGAATTGTCCCGGGAACCTCCGAGCGGCCCAGGCGCGGGCCTGAAAACACCAGCGGAGTCCGGAAAAGCAGTCCAAGGAATTCAGGCACTCGTGCGGATTCGCCCGCCGGCCTCAACACTTCGAGCTGATGGTAATCGAGGATCTCGGCCTGGAGACGCGCAACGCTGTGCCGGAACATTCCCCATGTGATCTCCACAACCGGCCCGCTTGATTCGAGGAACAGGCTCTTCCTCACAGGGAGGACGTCATAAAAGAGCACCTGGTGAATCCGGCACCCGCGGAAATCGGTCCAGGCAATCCTCTGTTCCTGCCAGGGAAACCACGGCGTGAAAAGGACGCGGAAACCATGCCGATAACACCGCACGTGGATGCCGTCCGAGGACAGGCTCAACTCCGGAGTCCGGCAGAACAGGGTCAGGCGCCGCAGCAGCGCCGCGGTCGCCAGCCACAGGAGCAACGCCGTCACCGCCGCCAGCGCAAGAACGATCAGCAGGGCGGCGCCCTCATCCTCGCCGCTGATGATGCTTCCGGCGAGCGAGGCGACGGAGGCGTCAAAGGCGAGCGTCAACGCCGCGTTCAACCCGAGCAGAAAAAGATGGCGGATGACGGCGGGCTGGAAATGGCGCTCGTTCATATCTTCGGTCCGTCCCGGATTCGCACCCGGTGTCGAAAGACGGTGGACGGACTCAAGCCGGTTCCGCCGTCCAGGTCAACGCGCCGTCCGGATGGGAGGACTGTCAACGGTGCTCATGACGGCAGGCAAGCGGTGTGCGGCCGAATGCCCGCTTGAACGCGGTGATGAAGGCGCGGACCGGGGCTGCGCACTACGGGGAGGAGGGGAGCCGTTCCTGTTCCCCGGGATCGTCCGGCTGCTCGAACACCTCCATGGCCCCGGGATGTTCGTCTCAATCGACTCGAACGGAACCCGGCTCGCGAATTTCGCCGGGGACCTGGTCCGCCTCGGAGGCATCCACGTGACCCTGTCCGTCGACGGGCCCGGCGGTTCCGCGAACGCCGCCGCCAGGGGCCGCCCGGCGCCTGCGGCCGGTGCGTCGCCCGGCACATGGCGGATGTCCGCGGCTGAGCGGCGGGCCTGCGCCGGCCTGGTTCTCCATGACGGCGCGCGGCGCACGGCCGGGACCGGAGCTAATAGTTGACATGTCAAATAAAAGGTTGACATATCAAGTAACAGGCCGATGCTCCCGGCCATGCACACCGTATTCCAGGTCATCGCGGCGGCCCGGTCGCTGGAAAAGGCCGCCGCCCGTGTCTTCAAGCCCCACGGGCTCACTCCGGCGAGGTTCAACGTGCTCAATCTCCTGTCGGACCAGCCGGCCGGGATGCGGGCCTCGGACCTCGCCACCGCCCTGATCGTCGATCCCTCCAACGTCACCGGGCTGCTCAGGCGGATGAAGAAGGAGGGCCTGCTCACGGAGATGGAGAACGCTGCCGACCGCCGCCAGTACATCGTCGGACTGAGCGCCAAGGGGCGGAAGGCCTGGCGTGGCGCCCATCGCGATTACGAGAGATGTCTTGCGACGCTTGCCGGGCGGCTGAACCGGGCCGAGTGCGCGGCCGCGGACGGGGTTTTGCAGACGTTGATCGAAGAATCTGCAGGCCTCCCATGACACCAACCCCCGAGCCTTCCTCCCGCCGCAACTATCCGCTGCTGCTTGCCGGGCAGTTTCTCGGAGCGTTCGGCGACAACTTTCTCCTCGCGGCCATCCTCGGCCCGCTCACCTACGCGCTCAATTCGGGCCGGATCACCGAGGCTGCGGTCAACGGGGAGAACGCGCTTTTCAGCCTCGTGTTCAGCGTGCCGTTCATCGTCCTCGCGCCGCTGGCCGGGTTCCTCAACGACCGGATGCCGAAGACGCGGGGGCTGGGCGGCGGCAATCTCATCAAGTTTGCCGGTGCGTCGGTCGGATTGCTGGGCGTCTCCGTTTCCGGCGGCGCCGCCGGCCATCTTCTCCAGGTCGCCGGCTACTGCGCCGTGGGAATCGGCGCCTGCGTGTATTCCCCGGCCAAATACGGCATTCTCCCCGAGATCCTTCCGGCCGGGCGCCTCGTCAAGGCGAACGGCACGGTCGAGATGCTGACGCTGGTCGCGATCGTGGCCGGGCTGGGCGGCGGCGGCGTCCTCTACGACCATACGCTTTCGCTGCCGGTCTGCTACGTCACGAGCCTCGCCCTCTACGCGGCCGCCTACGTGTGCAACGCGGCGATGGTGCGGACGCCGTGCAATCCCGACGCCTCCCTGCGCCGCAGCGTTTCAGAGTTCGGCGCCAGCTTCCTGACGATCGTCCGCAGCCCGCGGCTCGGGCGCATCCTGCTCGGCTCCGCGCTTTTCTGGTTCGCGGGATCGACCCTCAAATCCGCATTGCAGGGGTGGGGCCTGGCCGTGTTTGTGCAGGCCGGGATCACCCACGTCACCAATCTCAAGCTGGTGCTCCTCAAGGTCGGCATGGTGGCGGGAATCGTCGCGGGGGCGGTCCTCGCCGGACAGCTGCACAAGACGGGGGACCTTTCCTGGACGCGGAGGTATGCGCTCATGATGGCTGTGGGGCTCGCGGGGCTTGGCCTGCTCGGCGGCGCCTTCGGGCTCGCCCCTGTGGTTGTCGTGCTCGTCATCACCGGTGCGGCGTCCGGCCTGCTCGTGGTGCCGCTCAACGCAGCCCTCCAGTCGGAGACCGATCCGACGAAGCTGGGCAAGACGGTATCGATCCAGAATTTCACCGACTACATGGGAATGGCCGCCGGCGCCGCCTACCTCTGGGTCTTGACCCAATTCGGCCTCAATCCGGGCGGGGATCTGATCGCCCTCGGAATCACTGTTGCGGTTATCACAATTCTGCTGCGGATGTTCGCCCGCGCACGGCCCTCCGGGAAAACCGCGCCCGCTGCGGATCGCCCGCTTTCCTCACCATGATCCAACGCATATCCAATTCGTTCCTGGCCATCGTCGTCCGTTTCATCCTCCGGAGCGTTTTCCGGGTTCGGGTCCGGGGGCTTGAGAATTATCCTGCGACGGGCCGGCGGCTCATCATCGCCAACCATACCTCATGGCTCGACGCGGCCCTGCTTGCGGTGTTCCTTCCCGACCAGCCCGTCTTTGCCGTCCACACCCAGATGACCCGGTTGAGGTGGGTGAGACCGTTCCTCAAGCTGGTGACCGCCTATTCGATCGACCCGTCGCAGCCGATGATGCTCAAGAAGCTCTGCGCGTGCATCGAAGAGGGCTCCGTCGTGGCGATCTTTCCCGAGGGGCGGCTCACCGTCACCGGCGGCCTGATGAAGGTGTATGACGGCGCCGGTTTCATCGCGCACAAGACCGGCGCGACCGTCGTGCCCGTCCACATCGACGGGGCGCAGCTGTCGCTTTTCACGCGGCTCGCGCACAAATACCGCCGCCAGTGCTTTCCGCGGATCACCCTGACCATCAGTCCGCCGCGCGCCATGCCGGAATCGTTGCCGCGTGCCGGATGGACGCCGTTCATTTTTCAGCTGTTGAGCGAAAGCGCGTTCTCCGCGCAAAACCCGGCCCACTCGGTTTACCGGGAGCTGATCGCGGCCTCCCGGAGGCATGGTGGAAGCCGTCTGATCCTCGAGGGAACCGACGGCCGGGGGCTGACCTACGCCCAGATCCTGGGACGCTCTGCATACCTGGGAACCCGCTTTGCCGGGATGACACCGCCGGGCTCGATCGTGGGGATCATGATGCCCACGAGCATCGAGGGCGCACTGGCGTTTTGGGGGCTTCAATTCTGTCATCGCGTGACGGCCTGGCTGAACTTCTCGATGGGGATCTCCGCTTTTGTCTCAACGGTCCGGACCGCCCGCATCCGGACGGTCGTGACGTCCCGGGCGTTCCTGGAGGCGGCCCGCCTGAAGGGTCATCTTGATGCGCTGCTGGCCGAGGGCGTGACCCTCGTCTACCTCGAGGATCTCCGGCCTTCGTGGACGTGGAAGCTGCGGGCCGCCTGGATTCAGTTCAATCTCACCGCCGCCTATTCCAGGCACGAGGCCCGCTGGATGGCGGCAGGCGGCGACCGCCGCGCGGCGGTGCTGTTCACCTCGGGCTCCTCGGGGCTGCCAAAGGCCGTCGTGCTATCGCATGAGAACCTTCTGGCGAATGTCGCCCAGCTGCGCGCCCGGATCGATTTCACACACAGCGACTGCGTCTTCGACGCGCTGCCGCTGTTCCACGCCTTCGGGTTCACCGGCGGCCTGCTGACGCCGCTGCTCTCCGGAGTCCGGACGGTCCTTTATCCCACGCCGCTCCACTACACGCTCATCCCGGACTTCGTTTATAACGCGAATGCGACGATGTTCTTCGCGACAAACACGTTTTTGAACGGCTATGCGCGCAAGGCGCACGCCTACGACTTCCACGCGCTGCGCTACGTGTTCGCCGGCGGCGAGAAACTCCAGCCGTCGACCCAGAAACTGTGGAACGAGCGTTTCGGCATCCGGATCTTCGAAGGCTATGGCACCACGGAAGCCTCGCCTGCGCTCACGATGAATACGCCTCTCTGGTACAAGGCCGGCACCGTTGGGCAGTTCCTTCCCGGCATAAGCTACCGGCTCGAGCCGGCGCCGGGGACGGGCGGCGGACGTCTTTTCTTCCGCGGACCCAACCGCATGATGGGATATTATCTCCCGGATCAACCCGGGGTTCTGGTCGACACCGGTGAATGGTATGACACCGGCGACATCGTTTCCGTCGACGAACAGGGCTTCGTGTCAATCCTGGGGAGGGCGAAACGATTCGCAAAGATTGCGGGGGAGATGGTTTCGCTGGCCGCCGTGGAAGAGGCGGTCGCCGGCGTCAGCTCCGGAGCGGTGGCGGTCGTAAGCCGGCCAAATCCGACGAAAGGAGAGGAGCTGGTGCTGTTTACGGCCGACGGGTCGCTCACGATCGAGGCCGTACGCGAAGCCATTCGGTCGCGGGGGCTTTCCGATTTGAGCGTGCCGCGGCAGATCAAGCCCTGCTCGCCCTTTCCTTTGCTCGGCTCGGGCAAGCCGGATCTCGTCGCTCTTCAGGCGTTGGCCGCCCAGGACAAGCCGGAATAGCCGGCCGGCGGGCGGGATCGTTTGGAACGAGGTGTCGGACGCCCTTCGCGTTCCGGACCGAAGCTCGGGGGAAGGCCGGTGCGCGGACCATTCCCTGTAGGGTCGCCGCTTGTCGGCGGACCCGCCGCGAGCCGTCTCCGGCTCGTGGCATGGCCCGGACGCCAGCCTTCGCCAAGGCTCCGGCTCGGCGCAGCAAGGTCCGGCCCTACGGGTCCGTCGGTGCCGGGCAAGCCTCAGAACAGCCGGTGCAGCCACACGTCAATCGCCGGCGCAAACCGGCTTGCGGCGGATTCGCATCCCCAGGCGACGAAGGCGGCGGCAAACACATCCACCAGGTAATGGGCGCGAAGAACGATCACCGTTACGACCTCGAAGACGGCGATCAATCCGGCTGCGGCCACGAGCCACGGCGGGCCCGCCCGGCCAAGTTCAAGAACGGCAAGGACGGCGATCGCGGTGTGCCCGGAGAAGAAGAAATCGTTGCCGACATCGTATGTGACAAGCAGCGACGGGAAACCGGGATGGCGCCAGATAATGCCTTTGGGAGCGGGCAGCGTGCAGAGGCCCTGACAGAGCTGCCGGAGGGCGAAAAGAACCACCAGCGCGAGAAACGGACGGATAGTTGCGCCAAGAAGGCTCGAGCCAAAAAGGTAAAGGCCGAACAGGTCGATGAAGGCCGACGCTACGATCAAGATGGCGTTGGCCGCCCGTGGATGCGCATTCAGCCAGGCGTTTTGCGGCCCGCTCAGTTCGTGCAGAAGGTCGCCGATTTTTTCGCCGGTCGAAGCCTTTCGTTTGATCAACTTCTGGGTCCAGTACCACAGGGCCAGCACGACGGCGATGAGTGCGGCGCGAAAAAAGAATCCGGAAAGGCTGTTCATTGCATGTGGGCGCCGGGCCGTTTCTCCGCGAGCGACGCAGCAAGAAGCGACTCAAGCCCCTGATGGAGGCTTTTCATCAGCGGATCCTCGCCGCCGCGCACGCGATCCTGGCTGACTTCGAGCGCATCGCCGACGGTAACCACGGCGCGGAACGGATGCACCCTGCGGACCCGGTCCGTCATGTCTTCTTCGAATCGCTCGACGGTCTCGATGACCCGTTCCATCGGAGAGTCGGCGGTGAGATAGTCCTTGGGATAGAGGGCGAGTTGTTGGGCGAGGTATAGCTGGGCGAGGAGCTCCCAGCGATGCTCCTTCTCCTCTTCAGGCAGCTGGCCGGCCACGAGGTCGGGGAGCAGCGCCGTGCGCAGCAACTTGACCCGCGCAACCACGTCGCCGTCGTGACGGCCCTTCAACCAGGCGTCCTCGATCGGGCAAAGCAGATGGTCGATGAGGTTCCGGATGCGCGCGTTGAGTTCGCCGGGCTGGGGGGATCCGAGAAATTCGATTTCCTTCAGGGTGAGCAACGCGTCGCCGATCTTTCCGATCCGCTCGATCAGGGGCCGGCCGTGGCACGGCTCCCAGGTCAGCCGCTGCTCGATGTCGCGGAGCACCGGCTCCACGGTCGCATTCAGGTCGCCCTCGAAGAAATAGCGGATTCCGACCGGATGGATCACCACGCCCGGACCGCCGGGTTGCGCCGCCGCCCGCTGCTTCGCGGCGTTCCGGGCGATCATCGCCGTGCCCTCCATCAACGGGTTCAGGAGGTCGTTGTGCCGGGAGATGACGCCCTCCGGGAAAAGCACGAGCGGACGGCGCGCCTCCGTGAGGATATCGATGGCGCATTTGAGCGCCTCGCGGTCGAGTCCCTCCCGGTAGACGCTGAAGATACCGGCACGCGTCAGCAGGAAGCGTTGGATCCGCCCCTGCATGAAAAGATGCCAGCTCGCCATGATGTGGACATGGCGCCCCACCGCGCGACCCAGCGTGGCGACGACATAGGGGTCGCAGGGCCGGCAGTGGTTTGGCGCGAGCATGATGCCGCGGCCGGCGGCGACCGAGGCCGCCAGCTTTTCGGCGCCGCGGCACTCGACCGCGGCGACGCCATGACCTCGCAGCATTGCAGGAAGCAGCGGGCTGAGCACGCCGGGCCAGAAGGTTCCGCGCCGGGGCGGGACGAATTTGTATGGCTTCGCGACGACGATGGCTTGCATGGGCGGCGGCAGGGCCAGTCAATCGAAAACCCGACCGCTGGCCAGTGTGTAATCATGGCGCAGGGTAGGGCCGGATCCGGCGTCAGGGCTGTCCGTCGATCCAGCGTGGAGGCCGATGCAGATCGGTCATTTTTTGTGATCGCTGCTCCCGCTTCCGCTGCTGCCACCGCTGCTATGGCCACCACCACCACCGCTGCTCCCGCCGCCACTGCTGCTGTGGCCACCGCCACTTCCGCCGCTGCCGCCGCCGCCAGAGCTGTGACCGCCGCCGCCACCTGCAGGACTCGGCCGCGAGTCGTGCGGAATTGACGGCGGTGCGCCCGTGTGCGTGGGAGGAGGAGCGTGGCGATCGCCGTTGCCCGTGCCGCCGGAGTGTGTTGGAGGAGGATTATGCTTGTCGCCCTTGTCCGGACCGCCGGGGTGAGCAGGCGGAGGGTTGTGATGATCGCCGCCGTCCGGGCCGCCCGGATGTTGCGGGGGAGGGTTATGCCTGTCCCGATCGTTTCTATCGCCTGGGTGAAACGGGGGGCGCGCATAATCGGCGCCGACAAAGTCGTCGGTCACGAGGTATCCAAAGTCCGGGTATTCGTAGGCGGCGTTGCGCGTGAAAACCCCGGTTGCGCAGCCGGTGAACCCGACGGCCAGGGCGGCGAGGACGAATGTAGTGGGAAAAATATTACAAAGGGTCTTCATGGCTGCTCCTTTGTTGCGGAGGCATCCTCGATCTCGACGACGCCGATACGGGCGCCGGCCGGGTCTGCGATCACCGCCCTCCAGTCTTCCGCGGGAGCATCAGAAGGCGGGACAATCACCCTCCCTCCGAGGCTCACTGCACGCGCCACCGTCTCCTTGACACTCGCGACCCGGACAAAAAGGAGCCAGACGGGATGCGCCTTCGGGCGGTCGGGCACCGTGGTCACGCTCGCGCGGGAATAGCCGCCGCTGACCAGGACAAAGTTGTTGGGGCGGTCGGTGCGGGTGTCGGCGATCCATTCATATCCGGCCACAGAGTGGTAAAAGAGGCAGGCGGCGCCGGGATCGCGCGCCAGCAGCTCGGCCCACGCCCAGTCGCCGGGCTCCGGAACGTATTCGCCGGGATCACCCGAGCTCGAGTGCATCACGCCAAGCATCGCGCCGCCGGAATCCGTGAAAATGCCCTGCGTCCCGCGTACTGGGCGGTCTTTTGCGCGGGAGAGCACTTGTCCTCCGCCCGCTGCCGCCGCAGCGAGGGCCTGGTCGACATCCGGCACTGAAATATAGCCGATCCACCGTCCGTGAACCTGATCCTTCATCCTCTCAGGCCGTTGGGCGATTCCGGCGACCGGCCGGTCGCCCACGGAGAGAATGATGTAGGGATGGGTGTTTTTTGCTCCGGTCCGCTCGATGCTTGTGGATTTCCAGCCGAACAGGCCCGTGTAGAATTTCTCCGCGGCCGCGGGATCGGCTGTGAAAAGATCGCCCCAGATGAACTTTCCCGGATGGAGCTCCGTGTTGGCCGGCGAGTTGAGGGGCGGCAGATCCGCGCCCATGGCGGTTAATGCGGCGATTCCGAAAAGGACGAACGGAAGAGTTTTCATTGATGCGACCTGGCGGCGATTCTGAAATTTAACGCGCTCGCTGCAATGTTAACCGAGACGCAGTCGGCCGCCGAAGGTTACACGGGAAGGTGTAGGAGCGTGCTCGCAAGCGATGGCAACCGGGTCGCCTGCGAGCAGGCTCCTACAGGAACCACATCATTGCATCGGCACCTCCCGGGGAGGATCAGGTTGATCGGATTGAAACGGCTACGCCGCCTCGCAGACGCGGCGCAATGTGCGGGCTCCGATCGCTGCATTGCGCGGATTGTCGGCCAGACCGGTGTCCAGCATGACGACGCCGAACAGCACCGCCCAGCCCTTCGCACGTTGCGCAGTGGCCGACGAAACGCAGCCATAGGCATCAAGCGCAGCCTGCCTCGCGCCGGGATCGCTGAAGAGCATCCAGACCGATGCAAGGTCGGTGGCGGGGTCCCCTGCGGTGAGGTCGCCCCAGTCGATGATCCCGCTGATCACTTCGCGCTCGACGAGCACGTTCCGCGGATGAAGGTCCCCGTGGATCCAGGCAGGCGGGATGTCGATCGGCGCGTGCCGCGCGGACTCCCAGATGCGATGGACCGCGGCGGTGACCAGGCCGGACCTTCCGGCGAGCCGGCGCATGCGCGTCGCGACCATTTCACTACGTTGTTGAAGCGGGACGCCGCGCACGAGATTCGCCGGCGCGTCCGGGGGCGCCGGAGTGTGAAGCGAGCGCAAAAATGCGGCCAGCCGCGGAGCCTGCGCCGCCGCCGGTTCGGCGAGGTCCGCAGTCGCTCCGTCCAGCCAGGGAACGATACTCCAGCGCCAGGGATAGCCGCGGGCCGGGGTGCCGACACGGCACGGCGCCGGAACGGGAAGCGTGAGCCGGCCGGCCAGCCGCGGCAGCCACGTCTGCTCGTGAACGATCAATTGGGACGCTGCGCCGCGCCGCGGCAGCCGGACCGCCAGGCGGTCGCCGAGGCGGAGCATCGCGTTGTCCCAGCCTGCGTCGACCGGACGCAACGGCAGATGCGCGAGGTCCGGGTGTTGTTCCCCGAGCAGCCGCGCCACCAGCTCACGATCGATCGCGATCTCCGCCGGGGGTGTTTGGTGGTGATGCATGGTTCGCGCCGCGGCGAATACACCCTTCATTTCTCTCCTGCGCAAGGCCGCGTCCCGCGCGGGTCCGCGTTTGCCTTCCACCCTGTCCGGCATCCGATATCAACGGGTCCTGCGGCAAGGGATCGCTTCAGCGGACGTGGTCCATGGGGGCAAAATCCCCCGACGCTCCGGCCGCCACGAAGTGCATTCCTCCGGCGGTGACGATGCCCGCGGCGCCGGCCGCCACGAGATTGTGTCC
>PMKA01000443.1 GCA_003157575.1 Opitutia bacterium | reverse complement strand
CGCGTGCGTGAAGCCCAGATTCTCGCGCTCGCTCCCGACATATTCCGCCGGGAAACTCCCGCCCACCAGGCGCAACTGCGGCCAGTGCCGCAGCGCCCATTCGCTGATGGCCACCATGCCAACGCGGTGCAGCAGACCGACGGTATAGGCGACATCGTAATCATCGCCCGAGAGCCGGGCGATGCGCTCGGCCGCCAACGCGCACGCGACGGATTGCCGCCAGATCTCGTCGGCCTCGATCTCGTAAGCTTCCAACGGGCGGATCAGCACTTGGGACGCAACCGCCAGGGACACGAGCTCATAGACCTGGTTGTACCCCACCCGGCTGACCGCCTCCTCGACCGCCTGACAGCGTTCGCCCTTGTTGTAATAGGCGCTGTTGCCCACCTGCAACACGCGGGCCGCGATGGCGGCATCCAGCCGGATCAGCTGGACCACCTCGTAGAGCGAGGAATTCCCGTCTTGCAGCAGCCGTTTTAACCGCGGCAGAACCTTCGGCGCCGACGGCAGGTGATGCACCGCCCTCACAACCTGTTCGGGCGTGCATCGGGTATGCTCCAGTCTGGATGGCGGTGCGTGCATACTTGGCAAAATGTTTATCGGACGGGTGGGGTGTAAACCTTAGCAAAATCCGGCGTGGCGCCCGGCGCTCCTTTTCATTGGACAACCCGCCGGTGCCTCGCACAGTTTGCCGGATTATGGCCGAGCAGAATACCGATCTCCACTTCCGCGGTGCGCTTCCGCCCGCCCCCCGCAACGACGACGATGACGACGATCGCGAGGAGGAATGCCAATCCGGCCCGCAGCCGCAGGCGGTGGGCGCGATGATCCAGAAGAAGTTCCTCCAGGCCCGTAAGGTGTTCCTCTGGGGCGCGGTGACGGACGAAACGGCCAAGGACGTCTGTGAGAAACTCCTCTACCTCGAGGCGGATGATGCGGGCAAAGGCATCACCTTCTATATCAATACCCCGGGAGGATCCATCACTGCCGGGATGGCCATCTACGATTCGATCAAGCTGCTCACGTCGCCGGTGACCATCGTGGTGACCGGTCTGGCCGCCTCAATGGGCTCGGTGCTGCTGTGCGCCGCCCCCAAGGGGCACCGCCTCATTTTTCCGCACGCCCGGGTGCTCATCCACCAACCGCTCATCGCCGGTCGCTTCATCGGGCCCGCCACGGATATCAACATCCAGGCCAAGGAAATGGAAAAGATTCGCGATGAACTGAACCAGATTCTGGCGGATGCATCGGGCCAGCCGATCGAAAAGATCTCCAAGGACACCGATCGCGACTTCTATCTGAACGCAAAGGAGGCCATCGAGTACGGCCTTGCCGACAAGATTGTGGAAGCGCTCTGAGGCCGGCCTACTGCGGAGGCCGCCCTTCCAGCTCCCCCTCCCACGCGGCCGACTGGCTTCGATCCCCTGCGGCCTGCGCCGCCTTGATGGCTTCGCGCAGCACCGTCGCGCGCCACTCCTTCCCAAGCCCGGCGTTGCGCAGGATCGCACGATAGACGACCAGCGCGTGCGACGCGCCGCCGCATTCGGCAAGCAGCCTGGCCGCGGCCTCCGCGAGCGGCGTCAGGCCGAGATCGTATGACTCCCGCCCAAACCCCGTCCTCAGCGCATCCGCCGCGCCGGCCCGGTCGCCGGCCGCAACCAGCCGCTGAGCGAGCGCAAACCCGAGAACCTCGTCCGGTTTCCGGGAGAACTCGTCCTGCAGCAACCGCAGCGCCTCCGCCGGCCTCTTCCGCAGCTCAAGCAGGCGCGCCTCGTGCAACACCACATAAGGGAAGAGCGACGGCGGCACCCCGGCCCGATTCGCCAGCTGCGCCTCGGGCGAAATCGAGAACGGACGGTACAACGGATCGCCTATCACGATCGCCTGCCAGCTCAGCGCCGGCGTCGCGTAATAGGCGGCATCGCCCAGGTTCCGCCCCTGCTTCAGTGCCCGCAGCAGCATTTGCGGCTGCAACGTAAACTCCAGGTAAGGCTCAAAGACGCTTCCGAACGTCGCGGTGACCCCGCGGGCGACCAGGGGGCCGCACCAGCCGGCCGTGGGGGAGCGCAGCGTGTGGGCCGAGTAACTGTGGATATGCAACGCAATCGCCCCCGGGGGAAACCGGAACCCCGGCAGCACCATCGGACCGCTGAGATCCTGGGTGTACCAGCCAAAATACAAGGCCGGGGCATCGAATCGCGCCGTCGCGGGGAGATTACTGTCTTCCCGATCGACATCGCCATCGAAGCCCATGCTGTCCAGCTCCGCGGCGGCTTGCTCCAGCCATCGCTCGCCGAGCCGGTGCGGCCCGCGCACCGTGACATAGGAGCGGCCGAGCAACCCCGTCCCTTCCGCCTCCAGGGCATGGTCCACCAGTCCTGCGGCATCGGCAAACGAGGGCCCGTCGAGACGCGCAACCTTCACAACCGGCACCGCCCCAGGCATGGACGCCTGATCGACGCCAAACAACGGATTGGGCACCCATCCGTTGATCTCGTACGTGCTGTACGCGAGCATGCTCAGCTCGGAATCGACGGCCCCCGCGTTGGTGCCCAGATCCGGCTTCAACCTCAGCGACGGCTGGCTCCTGTGAAACTGCGGCTCGTCGTTCACCCGCAGCGGCACCCCGCGGCAGACGACCAGATAGCTGATGCGGTGGCCGGAGATTCCGTAACGTTTGCGACCGATGTTATCGGTCATTGTTGTCGGAAAAGCGTCGATCCAACCCTTTGCCACCAGCGCGTCCTGCAGCGGTTGATAGATGGTGCCGATGAATTCGGGCCAGCTTGTCGTCTCGGCGGACGACATTGGCAAGGCAACGATGTTTCCGACAGGCACGCCGCGTTTTTCCACATAATAATGGGCAAGGCGGACCGATTCGGGATCGCTGGCGTTGGCGAGCACCACCACCCGGTTCGCGAGATCGGAGCGGCTGGAATCGTCGATCCCGCCCGCGACGACGAGCGTACAAAAAACGAAACCCCATGCTGCCAGCCACATGCCACGAGCGTGCATCCGGCTGAACGTACACAAGCGCCCCCGGCTTTTCGAGAACGCTTTGTCGCGGCTTGCCTTTGCGTCAGCCACCCTTTTGCTACGGTTCCGGCGATGGATTCCGCCAACCCGGAAGGGTGAACCGCCCCGCCGCTTCGGCGGGACTGATGACTCCTGTCTCAGTCGATTCTGCAACGGTCCAGTCATGATGCTCTATGTTCTTGTCGCTTTGGGTGGCGCACTCGGCAGCGTCGCCCGCTTCGCCCTCTCCGGTTTCGTCGCCAATCACTTTGGGACGACGTTCCCCTGGGGCACGTTCATCATCAACGTCACCGGCTCATTCGTCATCGGCTTTTACGCCACGCTGACCGGACCCGAAGGGCGGTTCTTCGCCAGCGGCAGCTCGCGACAATTCTTCATGACAGGAGTCTGCGGCGGCTATACGACCTTCTCCTCGTTCAGCCTGCAAACGCTCAATCTTGCCCGCGACGACGAGTGGCTGCAGGCAGGAGGCAACGTCGTCGCCTCCGTCACGGCCTGTCTGGTGGCCGTCTGGCTCGGTCACCTGGCGGCAGCTTACATCAACCAGCTAAAGGGAGCCTGACATGGAACTACCCCACGAATCCGTTCTCCTGCGCATCTACATCGGCGAGTCTGACAAGTGGCAGCACCGGCCGCTTTACGAGGCGATTGTGCTCAAGGCGCGCGAGCTGCATCTTGCCGGCGCCACCGTGCTGCGCGGTGCGATGGGCTTCGGGAAGTCCAGCCGGATGCACACGAGCAAGATTCTTCGCCTTTCGGATGACCTTCCGCTGGTGGTCGAGCTCGTCGACAGCGAAGAAAACATCAACTCCTTCCTTCCCGTGCTTGACCCGATGATGGGCAGCGGCCTCGTCACGCTCGAAAAGGTTCGTGTGCTCCGTTACCGCGGCGAACCCCAGGCCGCGCCGCCACCGCCAGCCGGTTAAGCCCTTTGATCCGCCCCGGCGCCCCACCCTCGACCTCCGAAACTGTATGGAGCAATTTGCAGAGGCCGGCCCGCAGGCGATTCACCGTTCGCAATCGTGAGCAGGCTCGCTTCCACATAAGTCCGGCAAAGACGATGCCAGATCCCGTTCTTCCCGACAATCCGCCGCCGCAGCAGCCAGCCGCTTCACGCCTCCGCTGGCTGAACCGGACTGTGCTCGGCATCGGCCTTGCGTCGCTGTTCAGCGACTGGTCGCACGAGATCGCCACTGCGGCAATGCCGGCGTTTCTCGCCACGATGGGCGTGGCGGCGGCGTGGATCGGGCTCATCGAAGGCGTTTCGGACGGACTGTCGAGTTTCGCCAAACTCGCCTCCGGGCACTGGACGGACCGGCTGGCCCGCCGCAAACCGGTGATGATCGCCGGCTACCTGGTCACCGCGCTCGGCACCGCCTCCTTCGGCTGCGCGACCGCTGCCTGGCACGTGCTGGTCTCCCGCGCCGGCGCCTGGCTCGGACGCGGCGTGCGCACGCCCGTGCGCAAGGCGATGCTCGCCGCGGCAGTAACGCCTGCGACCTACGGCCGCGCCTTCGGCTTCGAACGGATGATGGACACCTGCGGCGCGATCGTCGGTCCGGCGACGGCCTTTCTGCTGTTCAGGGCGCTTGGCCACAGTTATCCGAGGCTGTTTTTCTGGACGCTCGTGCCCGGGCTCGCTGCGGTGGCCTGCGTCGCGTTCCTCGTGCACGAGAACCACCGCACGCAAGTCTCAAGCATCTCGTTTCGCGAAGGGCTGCGCCGGCTGCCGGCGCGCTATCGGAGGTTCCTCGTCGCGGTCGGGATCTTCGGCGCGGGGGATTTTGCGCACACGCTGCTCATTCTCCTGGCGGCCCAGCGTCTGCTGCCGAGCATGGGAGCCGCCGGAGCCGCGGGCGCGGCAATCGGACTCTATGTCGCTCACAATGTCTTCTACGCCGGATTCGCTTTCATCGCCGGATTGCTGGCGGACCGCGCGAGCAAACCCCGGCTGCTCGCCGGCGGCTATGGACTCGGGGCGGCAATGGCATTCGGCATCATGGTTCTTCCGCTCGGTTTCTGGACTCTTGCGCTCGTCTTCGTGCTGGGCGGCATCTATGTCGCAATCGAGGAAACGCTGGAAGATTCGCTCTGCGCGGAACTGGTCGCCGAGGATCAGCATGGCATGGCGTTCGGCGTTCTGGCCACGGTCAATGGCGCGGGCGATTTCCTGTCGAGCATCATTGTCGGCGCGCTCTGGAGCGCCTTCGGCACGACCGTGGCCTTTGGCTACAGCCTGCTGCTGTTCACCGTGGGAGCCGCATTGATTTTAAGGATCGCCGTTCCGGCCAGACCCGACCAAACGCATTGTTGACTTTATTATCGTCGGCCGAATCTAAACCGGATCGATTCAATCGGCGTAGGGTCGCCGCTTCCGGGCGGACCGTTCCTCGCTCGAATGGTGGCCCGGTCGACACGCTCCTCGACACGCTCCTTGCGGTGGCACACCAGTTTCTGACGCGCTGTCTGGTCCGCCCGGCGCAGCCCTCTATTTCGCGACCGGTCGCGCAGAGGTTCGCCGTGCAAGCTGCTTTTCCAGAAAGCCGTCCACCGGAGCCGTCCGCCAGGCGGTGAGCCAGATGCTGCCGAGCATCTCCCCCCCACGCAGCAGTTGCTCCTCAATGAACTCGCGTCCGTCGAGGCTGCCGGGCGAGCCGTCGGCCCTGAGCCCACCAGACTTCTCCACTTCGTAGAGCGGTTCCACGCGCCGGTTCTGCGCCTCCAGGTAGCGCATCACCTCTGAAAACATTGCGTCGCGCCCCCCGGGCTGCGCCTCCGTCTGGAGTATGCGCGCCGCCCGCGCCCGCGGAGCCAGCCGTGCATAGGCGATTCCGGCCCGCGCAATGAACCCGCCGTCGATCCACGCATGAAACTTCGGGTCCGTCGTGTAGCCGTGCGGATTGGCGCCCGCCCAGCCGTTGTGATGCACCGTGACGTGCAGCGGCTGCGCGCCATCGCCCACGTAATGCCCCATGACGCCCATGAAGCAGACAACGTCGGCCTGCGCATTTTCTACTTCCGCAGGCGTTCCACCATTCTCCTCGAATGCGCGCAGATAGGAGAACGCCGACTGCAGCCGCGCAAAACTCTCCGTGATCGTCCACGGCAGAAAACCCGGCCATTCGCGGATGCGCTCGGCGTCCTTCGCCAGGTTGATTCGCTGAAATCTGTCCGCGTGCGCCTCGCGCCCTGCGGCGAACTGCAGCGCAAATTCATAGCGGAGCGGGCTGAGCGACTCAGGAGAAAGCCCGGCCCATTCGATCTGTTCAAGGTCCAGATAATGATCGGGATTGTTCACATGCCGCAGAGGCAGACCCGGAGCGTTCCTCCACCGGTCGGGCTCGCCCGCAAGAAATGCGATCCGCTCCGCCGCGGCCGGCTCGCGCACGAATCCGGGAAATTCCGGCGGAAGCGAGGCGAGCGCGAGCTTGTTGATCAGGCGATGGCCTTCGTAGTCCCACGCGCGGCCAGAGGGAATGCCCGCCGCCACCAGGAGAACAAGCGCGACCGCGGAACATGCGGTCCGGCGATTCATGGGTTCTTTCGGGGCGCGGCAGCTGCCGGCCGGATTTCCGTCGGCCCGGCGTGGGCCGGGTGCAGCGCCGCGAGTGCGGCCGAGTACTCGTCGATCCCCGCGGCCAGAGCCTGCGCAATGCGCTGCCGGTGCTCCGGAGTTGCCAGCCGGCTCGCTTCGGTGTTGTTCGAAAGATAGGCCGCTTCGACAAGCGCAGCCGGGCACTCGGGGAAACAGAGAACCAGCCGGCGTCCGCGCTTGCATCCGCGATCCGACGAATTGAGGCCGGCAAGCAGACAGCGCTGCAGATGATAACCGAGGACGATGTTCGCCAGATCCTGCTGGTTGCCGGGAAACGCCTTGTCCACCGTGGCGTCCTTCGCCTCCCCAGTCGAAATCTGAAACTGCGGCGTCATCACGTAGGTCTCCGTGCCTGTCACCGTGGCCGGGGCGGAATTGAAATGCACGCTGAGGAAAAGATCCGCCTTCGTCCGGTTGGCGACCTCGTCGCGCTGCTCAAGATCCGGCCGCTGCGCCGCCGCGAGCTTGCTGTCGTCGCTGCGGGTGAGGATCACGCGGTACCCGCGCCCTTCGAGCAGCTTCTTCAGGCGCAGCACGACGTCGAGTGTCAGGTTCTTCTCGTCGAGGTGCATCACGAGATTCCGTGTGCCCGGATCGGCGCCGCCGTGCCCTGCGTCGAGCACGATCAGCCGCGGGGGTCCCGGCATCTGGGCGGCAAATTCGGCCGGTCTCAGAAGCGGGGCGACGCTCTTGATGACGTCGATCCTGCTGATAAAAAGACTGTCCTGGTTGAACACCGTCGTCTCCCCCAAGGACACGCGCGTCCCGTCAAGGATGAAGGCGTGGTCCTTGCTTTCGAACTTGAGGCGAACAACGCCACGGGCATCGGCCAGCTGCATGACAAGGCCGATTGTCACCCAGGAAGCCCTGAGATTGTAGCGCTCTGCGATCTCCCGCACGTCAACATAGTCCCCGTTGTTAAGGCGCTTCGCCACCCAGGGCCGGCTCGCCTGCGCGGGCGGAAGCGGGGGCGGGAGCGTAACGACCGCGCGTGGCGCCGCCGGAGGGACGGAGGGGAGAACGGGGGCTACAGGCGTGACCCGGTGAACGGCGGCGGGCCGGCTCTTTCCCGTCGCAGGCGCCTTGCAGCCGCCGGCGAGCAGGAGACCGGCCATGACGACCGGCAGATAACGTGCGCGGATCCGCACCATGATCCGCGGGATCAGGCCGGGGGCGGCGGCACCGGCGCGGTCGTCGGGGCGGCGGCCGGTTGCGCGACCGGCGGCGCAGGCGTCTGCGGAGCCGTCTCCTTGAGATGAAACCGCGCCTTGCGCTTGTTGACGGGCAGCGGCGTGAGCATCGCGTAGATATTGCGGCCCGTCAGCTTGGGCGCGCCGTCGGAATGCCCCATCCCTTCGAGTTCCGTGATCGCACGGTTGATGACGTCGAAGCCCATCTCCGTGCGCGCCATTTCGCGGCCGCGGAA
>PMKA01000507.1 GCA_003157575.1 Opitutia bacterium | reverse complement strand
GGTTTACCCCGTCCCCTGACAACGAATCGACACTTTGTTCTCAGGAGCGATTTCCTTCCCAATCGCAGAAGAGGCATTTTATGTCTGGATGCGGCCCGTTTCTGGAAAGACATTGGGGGAGTACGACCCTGGACTCGCCATGGCTGTTGCAGCCCAAGTCCACAAAGACACGGCAGCCTGCATTCTGAATGACTTGGTGAACAAGCCGCGAACAAGAAAGTGAATGTCTTTTCGTTCCATCAAGGCCGGTTTTCCGCCACAAGCCACCTGCGAAACCTACAAATGAACCACGAGGGCGCAGAAGCACAAAATTCGAATCCCCTGGGCGTCGTTGGGCTCGCGCCTTTGGCTGACCTTCCCCCGCCAACGAACGTGAATACGCCGCACAAGCCACGCTTTCCGGCCTTTGATTGGGTATGTGGGCCGGGAAAGGGAGATCACGACCACCTCGGTTCGTGAGTTCAAAAGCTCAGAACATGATACTCCACGTCGGGTAAATCCCTCGCGCCCGAGCAAAGATTTCGTTCAGACCAAGTTCAAAATACGAGCCGTTGTTGGTATTGACGAAGACAAACCTAAAGCGCTGCTTCAGACTCTGTGCGACCAACACCTCGGCTGCGGTCAGAGCGAAGAAGAACCCCGCGAAGTTATCAGGGAGTGCCTTCCGAGTAGACTTGATTTCTAATATTGTGATGAGTTCAAAGCACCTTTCAACGTCTTCGACAACATCAAGATTCACAGCTCCCTTTAGCCGGACAAGGTCAAACGCCTTCCCGTAAATGATCATGTCGTTCTTGGCGAAGGCCACTACCAAGTTTTTCTTCTGCCGCGGTGTCGGAAGCACAAAGTCTCCGGTTTTCCGCGTTAGAATCGCCACAGCTTTCTTCGCTGTAGCGCTGCCGGACAAGAGACCGTCGTTCATCTATTTCTCCCTTTCTTCCCCGGCCGACTCGCAGACGGCGGCACCGAAAATGCGCGTGATTCGTAGTGTTTGATAAATTCCGACAGCTTGACTCCGAGTGCGGCACAGAGTTCTGACGTTTCGACGAGATCGAGCCTGCGTTCCCCGGTTTCATACTTGCTGACGTAGCTTTGGGGCATGGAAAGGCGATCTGCCAGTTGCGCCTGAGTCAGGCCACACTCCTCCCTCATTTCCCGGAGTATCGCCCGGAAGACAATTGCCATCTGTGAATGCGTGCTTTGGGACAAGTTCGCATTCTATCTGGATTGACCACCAAAACCCAAATTAGGATATTGGTTCCGATGAATCGAAATCCCCATGTTGCCTCCCCGTGCAGTTGGGGTCAGCTCCTAAAGCTCCGCGATGTCGGCCCTGTGCTCCGTCAGCTTGCCGTCGGAAACAAATGTGAAATGGCGGCTATTGCAGCAACAGTATGGCATCTTATTTTGCGATTGCCCGATGGTTCTTTGTTTGTACCGCCTAAAGTGCGTTGGTGTTTGCTGATCAAAGCCGTCATCGAGCGGTTTTGCCCCCGCTTCATGCCCGGCACCGTGGTGCTCTATGTTGGCGGCGGCAAAACGGAGTTTCTTCAACCGGGATCTGCTGATCTTTCCGATCTTGGTGTTAACCTAAATAATGCGGCTAAAATGCCGGACGTCGTCGTGTATGACCCCCAGCGCAACTGGCTGGTTTTGATTGAAGCCGTTATAGGCGCCGGCCCAGTCGACGGCAAACGTCGCATGGAATTGAAGGAGCTTTTCAAGGATTCGTCCGCGGGCCTCGTTTTTATCACGGCTTTCGAGACGCGGCGCGTGATGCAGACCTTTGTGAGTCAGATCTCGTGGGAATCCGAAGTCTGGATTGCCGAAATACCCGACCATCTTATCCATTTCAACGGCGAGCGGTTTCTCGGACCATATCCCGACGCAATGCCGGGAAGATAGGGCAACGACGCGCCCTTGATGTCGGCGCCCTGTGCCGGCACGAATTTTGGGCGGGAGTTTCCTCGGAACCCTCTGCTTGTTGAACGAGCAAGCGGTCCTCCTCCTGGAAAGAGGTGGCGCCCTGCGGCAAAGAACCCGCCGCGTCCGCGCGGATCCTTACGGCAGATCCGTGGAACCCATCAGGTTGCGGTCGCACTCGCGTGCGGCGCCACGGCCTTCATTGATGGCCCAGACGACGAGGCTCTGGCCGCGGCGGCAGTCGCCGGCGGCAAACACGCCCTTGATGCTGGTCGTGTACTTCTCGAAGTCCGCCTTGATGTTGCTGCGGGCGTCGGTCTCGATCTTGAGGTCCTTGAGCAACGCCTGCTCGGGTCCGAGAAAGCCCATCGCGAGGAGCACGAGCTGCGCGGGACGGGTCTTTTCGGTGCCGGGCTGTTCCCGCGGGATGAACTGCCCCTTCTCGTTCCGTTCCCACTTCACCTCGACGGTGACGAGCTCCTTCACACGGCCTTCGTCGTCTCCGACAAAGCGCTTCACGGTGGTGAGATAGACCCGCGGATCGGCCCCGAATTTCGCGGCGGCCTCCTCCNNGGCCACTCGGGCCAGGGATTGTCCGCCGCACGCTCCATGGGTGGCTTGGGCAGGATCTCGATCTGGGTGATGCTCCGGCAGCCCTGGCGCATGGCTGAGCCGACGCAGTCCGTGCCGGTGTCGCCGCCGCCGATGACCACCACATCCTTGTCGCGGGCGTGGATCAGGTTGGCGTCGGGCCGTCCTGAGAGCAGGGCCTTGGTGTTGGACGTGAGGTATTCGATCGCGAAATGAACGCCCGGGAGCCTGCGGCCCTCGACGGGCAGATCGCGGGCCTGGGTCGCGCCGGTGCAGATCACCGTGGCGTTGAACTCCTTCAGGAATATCTCGGGCTCGACGTTGTCGCCGACGGTGGCGTTGCAGATGAACTTGACGCCTTCCTGCTCCATGAAATCGATGCGCCGTTTCAGCACGTCCTGCTTGTCGAGCTTCATGTTCGGAATGCCGTACATGAGCAGGCCGCCCGGGCGGTCCGCCCGTTCAAAGACGGTGACAGTATGGCCGGCGGTGTTGAGCTGGGCGGCGGCTGCGAGGCCGGCGGGGCCAGAGCCGATGACCGCGACCTTCTTCCCTGTGCGGACCTTCGGGGCGTGCGGGATCACCCAGCCTTCCTCCCAACCCTTCTCGATGATCGAGTACTCGATGTTCTTGATCGTGACGGGCGGGTCGTTGATTCCGAGCACGCAAGAACCCTCGCAGGGGGCGGGGCAGACGTGACCGGTGAACTCCGGGAAGTTGTTGGTCCTGTTAAGACGCTCCAGCGCCTCGTGCCAGAGATTCCGGTAAATCAGGTCGTTCCACTCGGGAATCAGGTTGTGGATAGGGCAGCCGGCGGCCATGCCGCTGATCAACTTGCCGGTGTGGCAGAAGGGCACGCCGCAGTCCATGCACCTGGCCCCCTGGTTGCGGAGCTTCTTCTGCTCCATGTGCGGGTGGAACTCGTTCCAGTCGCGAACGCGCTCGAGCGGCGGTCGATCCACGGGCAGTTCCCGCAGATATTCGATGAATCCGGTTGGTTTACCCATGGGGATAAAAGGCTGAAAGGCTGAAGGGCTGAAAGGCTAAAAGGCTTAAAAGCTGAGATAGACAGGCTGAAGGTTCTCGCTTGGCACGGGACGATGGCGGTGGGTGGCGTTTCAGCTTTTCAGTGGTTCAGCCTTTCGGCGTTTCTTTTAGTTGCCCCCGACCCTGGAGAGGTCGCGGGCGTTTTCTTCAAAGGCGGCCATGATAGCCTCGTCGCCGGAGAGGCCCTGCGAATGGGCGCGTTCGATGCAGGCGAGCATGCGCTGGTAATCCCTGGGCAGCACCTTTACGAAGCGCGGCACCGACTGGTCCCATGCATCCAGGACCTGCCGGGCGCGAGTGCTCTGCGTGTACGCCAGATGGCGCTCGATCATCGCGCGCACCTCGGCGATCTCGACGGGATTGTCGAGCTTCCCGACGCCAACCATCTGGCGGTTGACATCGCGGGCGAAGATCCCCCGCTCGTCGAGGACATAGGCGACGCCGCCTGACATGCCCGCAGCGAAATTGCGCCCGGTCGGACCGAGCACGACGACGCGGCCTCCGGTCATATATTCGCATCCGTGATCGCCCACTGCCTCGACGACCGCGTTGACGCCGGAGTTGCGGACGCAGAAACGTTCGCCGGCCATGCCGCGGATGTACGCCTCGCCACTGGTGGCGCCATATAGGGCCACGTTGCCGATGATGATGTTCTCCTCGGGCACAAACGTGGAGCCTGCCGGCGGATAAACGATGATCTTGCCTCCGGAGAGTCCCTTGCCGAGGTAGTCGTTGGCATCGCCCTCAAGGCTGAAGGTCATCCCCTTGGGCATGAATGCCCCGAAGCTCTGGCCGGCGGACCCCTTGAAATGGAGGCGGATCGTGTCCTCGGGCAACCCGGCCGCACCCCATTGGCGGGTGACCTCGCTGCCGGTGATCGTGCCAACGACGCGGTGGACGTTGCGGATCGGCACCTCCCCGACAACCGGTTCGCCGCGCTTGATTGCTGGCTCGCAGAGGCTGAGCAGGACGGTCTGGTCAAGCGAAGCGTCCAGCCCGTGGTCCTGGGAAATCTGGCAGTAACGTCCGACCTCGGGGCCGACGTCCGGCGCGTACAGGATGCTGGAGAAGTCCAGTCCCTTCGCCTTCCAGTGATCAATCGCCTTGCGGGGCTCGAGCCGGTCGACGCGGCCGACCATCTCCTGGATGGTGCGGAAACCCAGCTGCGCCATGATCTCGCGGACCTCCTCGGCGATGAAGCGCATGAAGTTCACCACATCCTCCGGTTTGCCGGCGTATTTCTCGCGAAGTCGGGGATCCTGGGTGGCGATGCCGGCCGGGCAGGTGTTCAGGTGGCAGGCGCGCATCATGACGCAGCCTGTGGACACGAGCGCCGCCGTCGCGAAGCCGTATTCTTCGGCTCCGAGAAGGGTGGCGACGACAACATCGCGGCCGGTCTTCAGCTGGCCATCGGTCTCGACGGCGATGCGGCTG
>PMKA01000308.1 GCA_003157575.1 Opitutia bacterium | reverse complement strand
ATTGCGCGCGGCGACCCGACCCGCACGAAGATCTTCCCCTAGACCGGCCACCCTGAAATTATGCCGCAGGTTCTCCAGCGTGTGCCCCAGCTGTCTTCGCGTGTCGCCCCTCGCGACCGTTTCATGCCCCTTGATGGCCGCGGTGCCGGAAACGAAAACATGCCGGCTCGCCCCCGCCGGCACCACCGTTGCACGGCAAAAACTCGGGGGTCGCGGACTGTGCGCCGGCGGATATTCGTAGGCCGGCACCTGGAGCGGATTCTCACAATTGCGCGGCGCCCGTCGACTCGCGGCAAACACAACGACGAGATGATTGCCTTCGGAACCCACGGCTGAGCCCGCCGGCAGCCGCGTTTTGAAATCCCCGCCGAACCGCCGCTCAAAAGCCATCGCGCGGCCGCAGCAAAACGAGCGGTAGTTCTCCAGCCCGTCCGCGCCCATGGCGTTGATTTCAGGAACGTAATTCCAGATCCGGCACAAATGCCGCCCACCCACCGCCGCAAACAACTCTTCGTAGAGCCGCGTCGTGACCGTCGCAAACGCGGACTCCACGGGGAGCGCACCGGCTCCGACCAGCCATTCATCCGCCTCGTACAGACCAAACGATCCGGACACGCCGGCCGGTTGAAGCGCAGGAAAAATGGACTCAACCCCGACGCCGGCCAGAACAGGGAGACCTATCGGCAGGAGCAAACCCGGCGCAGCGCCAAACTGGATCTGGAAAGACCGCGGAGCGGGCGATCCGGGAGGCGGGCGGAAGTTCACTAGCGCTTCAACGCCTTTCGCTTGACCAGGGCGTCCGAGATATCCTTCCGTATGTTGTTCAGCCACCGGCCCTGGGTCTTTGCGACCCTCGCATTGCTGTCCCACTGCTTGACCTCGATCGTGACCTGTTCCGTCTGGCAAAGGATCGTGAGCGTAAGCGACATGTGACCACGGTTGTAGAAAACAATCATTTTATCCCCGCTCTGGTCGAGCACTTGCCACTTGCGAAACGCCGCCGCCTCCAGGACAGCCGCCTTCGCGTCGTCCAGGGTAAGGCCCGGAGGAACTGCGATCCGGTTCGCGGAATCCACGCCTGCCGCGGCGGCGGCCGGCTCGTCTGCCGCACTGAGCGACACACATGGCATCAATGGGGAAAGCAGCGTCAGAATTGTGCCAACTACGACATTCCTGTTAAAGATATGCATGGATCTTGGGGGGGAATCGGAGCTAAACGCAGTCAGAATTATCCAGCAAGAGTTTTCCGGCGCGCAATTTCGATCTTTCCCAGGCGCGATTTTCGGGCCAGTCTCACATCCCCAGATGGACCCCGCCCCGGTTGCCGCTTCCGAAATCGACCAGCTTACGCTGCTGACAGCGACGAAGCTCCGTCTTTCCGCGGAACTGCGCACGGTTGAACAGCGGGCCGACCGCGTCGTCGTGAAATACCAGCCCGGCCGCCGCTATCTTGTGTGCACGCAGGCGCAGTGGCAGCTCCTGCAGCTTTTCGCCGGCGGCCGCACCGTGCCCGACCTGCTGCTCCAGATCATCCCCGAGGGGCGCTGCCCACCCTTGCGGGAGTTCTACGAGCTGATCGTCAAGGCGAACCACCACGGCATCCTCCAGGCCGCCGGCCAGCCACTGCCGCCGCCGGAGCCGCCGGAGCCCTGGGAGCTCGGTTTCACCGGCCCCGGTGTGCGCTGGTCGGCAGTCATGTCCATTAGTTTCGGTCTGCTCATGATGCTCCTGCGCGGCGTGCAGCTTTCCGAGGATTTCTGGCCGCTGGGGCTCGGCTGGCTCCTGGCAGCCGGGGCGATGAGCGCGGGATATGCGTTGGCGGCGTGCGCCGTGCGCGGCGCCGGAGCCGATGTCTACCATCCCTATTTCCGGTGGAAAACACCCCTCCCCCACTTCCACGTCGACATCGACGACGTTGTCATGGGAGGCCGCGAGGGGGCGATCGACGCGGCCTTGTTGCGCCTGGCGCCGCTTTTCCTGATAGCCGGCATCGCGGCCTTCAGGCTGCCGGTGCTGTCATTTCCGCTCTTGTGCGCCATCTTCTACGACCTGTCGCCTCTCTGGCGCTCGCCCGTGTCCGATCTTTTGCGAACATTGTACCGGGACCCCGAGCTGGCCACAAACCGCGATTTCATGTTTGTGAGGAACCGCCTGTTCACCCTGCTCCTGCGTTCCCGGCTGCTGTTCCCCGACCGGCGCTTCCTGCTCATCAGCGTGGGCGCAACGCTCGGCTGGCTGCTCGTCGTCTTTCTCACAGGCTGCCTGCTCCTCCAGGCCAACGCCCTCGATCTCGTGCGCCATTTCCGCGCCGCGGGCGGTTTCCACGTCACGGCAATCGTCCTGCTTGCCGCGTTCGCCGCGCTCGTGCTTGGCGCCCTGGGGGTCTTCGGATGGATCGCCCTGCGCAACCTGCGCAGCTGGCTGTTTGACCGCGCCAGCAACCTGTTCCAGCCGCGCGCAACTCCCGTGGACGCCCAGACCGTCACCGAATCGCTCCGTCGGACGCTTCTGTTCCGCGATCTTCCGCAGGAGGACCTCATGGCCATCGCCGCGGCGGTCCGGCCCGAGGAATACGACGCCGGCACCTACGTTTTGCGCGAGGGCGAACAGGGCGACCGCCTCTACGTCGTCCACTCCGGCCGCCTTTCCGTCAGCCAGCGTCTGCATGAGATCAAGCGCACCGACCCGTTCGGGGAACTGCAGCCGGGGGACCTCTTCGGCGACCGCGCCGTGCTCGGGGACGGCCGCCGCACCGCCTCGGTCCGCTGCGTCACCCGGTGCGTGCTGCTCTCGCTGAGCAAGGCCCAGTTCGAGCAGCTGATCCTCCCCCGCGTGTCGCAGAAGGACGTCGAGGACAAGGTGCAGAAGATCGGGTTTCTCCAGCAGATCGAGCTGTCCCGCGACTGGAGCCAGTCCACCATGGCGGTGTTCGCACAACACGCGGTGTTCCAGGATTTCGTGACGGGCGGCACCATGGTCCAGGCAGGCGAGGCGTTCCGCTTCTTCTGCCTCGTCGAGGAGGGCGAATTTGCCGTGATGAAAAAACACAAGCAGGTTGCGCGGCTGCGCCGCGGCGACTTCTACGGCGAGCTCAGCCAGCTTCAGGACTCGGTGTCGGAGGTCACGATCATCGCCAGCACGCCGGGCCGGTGCCTGCTCGTGCCCCTCCCGGATTTCCTGCAGTTCATCACGCGCGACTTCGCCGTCGGGCTCCAGTTCGAGGAGATCGGCTCGGAGCGGCTCGGACACCCGCTCTTCGTCTCGCACCATTGACCCCGGCGGAGACTGGCCGGAGAAAGTTTGGGTGCAGGCCGCGCCTTGCCGTAGCCTTCCCGACCTCCGTAGCCTTGGCGAAGGAGGTGGCGACGGCTCGTTCAACAAGGGTTGTGTGNNCGGCACACGACCTTCTGGGTTAGGGGGATTTCCCATTCCGGATTTTCCGTAGTTCTTCCAGATCGATCTTGTCCTTGGCGCGAGGTGTCGCCGCCTTATTCGCAATCAAATCATCGAGGGCGATAAACGGTATGGCAAGGGTCCCCTCGCGGTACTCAACGCGGTGCTTTTCGAGTAACTCGATAAACTCTCGGAAATGCTTGTTGAGGATCATCGGGTTCGAACGGGCGGCGGCGAATCAGCTCAACGGCTTCGAGACGGGCAGCGGGCGTCTGAGTGGCCCAATACTCTGTCCGCCGGTGAGGCTCGTGAAGGCGTCGCTTCGCGATGAACTGAGACGTGCTCATCGGGTATCATTTTGAAGACCGACTCTGCTATGGCAAGTGATCCTTTGCCCCTAACGTCACAGATGGCCGTGGGAATCCGACGGGGTCATGTGTGAATTCGCGACAGAGCCGGTCAAGAAGGAAACCGGTGGATTGACGGCGAGGCAGGCGGACGCAGGGTCGGGGGGATGGCGAGGAATCTGCGGCTCGAGTACGCCAGCGCCTGCTATCGCGTAATCAACCGTGGGAATTGCCGGGCAGCGTGACCAAGTATGTCCGATGGCTCCGTCTGTATGACCTACCGCGGCGTCAGCCAATCCGAGCTCAGAAGAGTTGTCGAGAATTCACACATGACCCCGTCGCGCATCTCTACCCGTGGCTGGTGCGGGCAAGTGTCCTGGCGAAGGTCTATTAC
>PMKA01000297.1 GCA_003157575.1 Opitutia bacterium | reverse complement strand
CCAAGTCCCAAGTTGTTTTCCATTCTCATCAATGTAAGTCGCATCCGAGAAAATGGAATTCACGTTGGGTCCTGCGTTTTCCCATGCGTCATATAAGCACGCTGTTCTTTCTGGCAACGAAATATCATCGCCAGCCGCTGCAACGATAAATTTCCCCTTAGCCAGGGCACATGCCTTATTAATATGGTCGGCTAATCCTTGATTAATGGTATTCTTGGTGAGCACGACTTGATGCGGTCCATTATAATGTGCCGCCATTTCCCGCATGATATCAAAAGTGCGATCAGGTGAGCAGTCATCCGACAGAATAATTTCCAGCGGAGAGTAGGTTTGAGAAAAGGCACCCTCCACCGCCTCGCGGATATATTGCTCCTGCTTGTAAGCCAGCAAAGCAAAGGAAATCAGCGGGCGTTCCTGGGGAAAAGATTCGGGTTTATGAAGATCTACCATTTTGATTCAGCAGACCAATTCTCTTAAGATGTCGCGAGTTTGAGCTGTTGGCTGGATGAAACTGAGACCGAATCTCCCGCAGAAGAACTGGATGCGGGCGCGGTGGTCAGCGAAGGCTGGAAGAACCGGATTGTTGTGCCGTTGAGATTTGTTCTAGGTCGATTTGGTGATCACCGAGCGGAGCCTGAACCAGACGTTGGCCAAGATCGAAATCCCCAAACGCTTTTCGATCTTGCGTACGGCATAGACCGTCGCCCCGGTCGTCACGGCGACCGCCAACGTCACCCCGAAGGGGGAAGGCACCAAACTCGAGGTTGCGACGAACACAAGCGCAGTCGCCGCTAGTGCCCCGCCCCCGAGGCGAAGGTTGCCCCGATCCCAGCGGAAGCCCGTGATGCCGTTAACGATGATCGTCACCAGCAGCCCGTAAACAAGATACATCCCGAGGTACGCCATGCCCAAACCTTTCAGCCCGAACCAATTCAACCCCAGCCAGACCATGCCGAGATACGCGAGATTTCCGGCGAGTTCCGTGCAGAAGAAGGTGCGCGCACAACCCTTGGCCAACAGCACAAATCCCACCGGCCAGCTGATCACCCGCCCGAGGACCCCCAGGATCTGCCACCGGAGGATGCCTCCCGCCGGGGCGAACTGGGCGGAATACAGAAGGTGAAGCACCAGGGGTGCGAAAGTGAGCGTCCCGAGAATCCCCGGGATCGCCATCAAGAGGGCCACCTCGGTCTGTTCGTTGACCAGGCGATTGACCTCGCGGTCGTCCGCCGCCACCAAGGTCAACCGCGGATAGTAATCCGCGCCCATGGCGCTCAGGATGAAACCAACGTAGATGCTCGACAGAGTCCAGGCGGCCTGAAACAGACCCGCCGCCGCCAGGTTCATCTCTCGGATCACCAGCACACGCGTGAAATAGGCGACCGCGTTGCCCATCAGGGCCGATGCCATGAATGCCAAGCCCATGCCCAGCAGCTGCCGGGATTCCTGCCACACCTCCCGGACCGGAAGCCGCACCGGCTTGACCGCGATCTTCCGCGCATACCACCACGAGGTGAAGATCGCAAACACCGACACCGCGATCAAGAACAACGCGATCCCGTTCCGCCGGAATACGTATATCACTGCAATGCTCGTGACCGTCCCCAGCGCGGCTCCCCAGATGTTGAGCGCGGCCAGATCGCGGATCCGCCTCATCCCCTGCACCAGCGCCGTCTGGCCGCCCGAAATCGAGGTGAGGAGCACGGTAACCGACAGCAGGGCCAATTCCAAGGAGTGGTCACTGCTTCCGAACGTGATTCGGGAGATCGGGCGGGCGAAGGCCAGCAGCACCACCATCCCGGCCAGTCCGAGGACGAACGCCGTACGTCGCAGCGTGAAGACCGTCCGCGCCACCCGGTCCTCGTCATTCGTCCCAACCGCCTCGGCGATCTGCCGAACTCCGCTGCTCGTGATGCCCATCCCCGTGATGCTGCTCACCAGTCCGGTGACCGAATTGAACGCCCCAAACAGGCCCATCCCCTCGGTCCCGATCAACACCGCAAGGACCTTGGTCCGCACGATCCCTAGCAGCATGTTGACGGCCGACGCGCCGCCTATCAGGGCCGAGGACTTGATGATCTCCTGATAAGAAGTTCTGCCTTTATTGCTCAATCGTTCGAATTACCTTCGCCGGCACTCCGGCAGCGATGCTGTTCGGCGGGATGGACCGCGTGACCAGGCCCATCGCCCCGACGATGGAATTGTCGCCGATCGTCACTCCTTTGAGCACAATCACCCGGCTGCCCAGCCAAACGTTGTTCCCGATGATTACCGGCGCGCTGGGCCCGGCGCTGCGAGTGCGGGTCGCCGGAGCGATCTCGTGGAAATCGCTGTCATAGATCGCGACATGATCCCCGATCTGGCAGTGCGCGCCGATCTCGATTCGTTCGGAAGCCACCACTGAGGTGTTGTTGCTGAACCAATTGCCGTCCCCGATCCGGATCACCGCGCCGCGTTCACGGGGCTGTAGCAGGATGCCTCCATCGCCATCCCGCGGGGCCGCCCGATAGCCAAAGCTGTTGCCGCGTCCGATGAAGAGACTGCCGGCTCCATCCACCCGAAGGGGGACCTGCAGATTCACCCCCCCCGCCACCTCCAGCCTGCTCAGCAACAGCCGCTCCCACCAAAGAAACCTCAGCTCCAGACAGCGGCTGGCGAGCCCCCGATAGGAAATCCTGGCGGCCCCGATCAGCTTGGAAACGAACATGCTCAATTCAATTCCTCGACCGACCGGGCCACGACGTCCGCCACCAGCCGGGCCTGATCAAGCTGCAGATGGGGACCCATCGGCAGGCTCAGAACGGAGGCTGAGAGCGCTTCCGCGATCGGCAGCGACCAGTCCTTCCCGTCCCGGGGTTGCAGGTCGGCATATGCCTTGGACCGGTGGGGTGGCACTGNNTCAAGGTGCCCACGCCCGACTCGGTCAGCTTCTGTTGCAACGCGTCGCGCCGCGGGTGGCGGATCACAAACAAATGCCAGACCGGCGCGGCGTTCTCCTGCGTCGCCGGCAACGTCAGCCCCGGCAGGCCGACCAGGGCACGCTGGTAGAGCTCGGCGATCGCCACCCGCCGGCGATTCCACTCGTCCAGCCGGACCAGCTTGACCCGGAGGAATGCGGCCTGAAGTTCGTCCAAACGCGAATTGAAACCCTTGAGATCGTTGTAGTACTTCTTCTTCGAGCCGTANNCTGGGCGTTGTCCTCGATCACCTTCAGGCCGCGCGCCTTCGCCAATCGGAGGATCGGATCCATGTCGGCCGGCTGTCCGTAGAGGTGCACGGGCATGATCGCCTTTGTGCGTTCCGTGAGGGCTGCCTCGATCCGCGCCGGATCCAGGTTGAAGGTGCGCGGGTCGGGTTCCACCGGCACGGGGGTGGCGCCCGCATAGGACACGGCCAGCCAAGTGGCGATATAGGTATTCGACGGGACGATCACCTCGTCGCCGACGCCAATCCCATAACCCCGGACGATCAGGTGCAGCGCGTCCAGGCCGTTGGCGACACCGACGCAATATTTCGCGCCGCAGTACGCCGCAAAATCGGCCTCGAACGCCTCCAGTTCGCCCCCCAGGAGGTACCAGCCGGAATCCATGACCCGCTGGTAGGCGGCATCGAATTCCGCCTTCAATTCCAGGTAAGCCGACCGAAGCTCAAGAAACGGGATCTTCATCGGGATGTGGATTGGCTTTTGCCGGCCTCGGCCAGGAACACGTCGTAGCTGCGGATGTAATCATCGGGATCGTAGATGTGCGAGGCGAAGACCAGCAGGCAGGCATCGTTCGTATACTTGTATTGGATTCCCCAAGTCATGGGCGGCAAGTAGAGGCCCTTGTTCGGGGCGTCGAGGTTGAATTCCTGCCTCCGCTCCCCGTCGTCGGCCACCACGGCACAGCTGCCCCGCAGACAGATCAGGAACTGATGACAGGCGCGGTGGGCATGTTCCCCGCGGACCTTCTCGCTCGGCACGGAAAGGATGACAAAATACCGCCGGCATGGGAACGGGATCTCCTTCTCGAATTCCCCGACCGTCAGGTCGCCCCGCATGTCCTTGATGAAGGGGAGCTGCTTCAGTATGACCCCACGTACCACTGAAGCGGGCAGGCCACGTCCCTCCGCGGGGGTCCGCGCGACGCCCGCCGGATCGTCCGCATCCACGTATCCGGCAACCCGGGCCGGGTTGCCTTTTACGATTGCGTTGGGCGGAACGTTCCCGGTCACAACGGCGCCGGCACCAACCATCGAATTCCGCCCAATTGTAATTCCGGGCAAGATCGTCGCGTTCGCGCCAATCGACGCTCCAACACAAACTCTGATAGGGGTGTATCGGTTGGGCCGCCTCCGACTGCGGGGAAACGGATCGTTGGTGAACGTCACGTTCGGTCCGATGAAGACATCGTCCTCGATAGCCAATCCGTCCCAAAGCTGGACGCCGCACTTCACCGTCACCCGATTGCCGACAACCACCCCGCCCTCAATGAAAGTGTGATCGCAGAGATTGCAGTCTTCTCCCACGACCGCTCCCCCCAGCACGTGGGCGAACGCCCATACCCTGGTGCGGGCGCCGATCCGGGCGCCCTCGTCGATCAAAGCATGGCGATGGATGAATGCTTGTGGTGATATCGTCATTGGGAAAAGTCAGTCGTTTCCGAATTGTTGGTGTTTCGAAAAGAGTTCGATCCGAAGGGTCAAACTTTACACTTTGCATCGTGTTATCGAACGACTGAGGCATGGGTCTTGCGTTCCGCAGAGAAGGACTGAAGGTGAAACGCCGAAAGCTGAAACGGGGACAGCGGATCAAACCCAAGCCTTTTACAGGAGGAAGCGGAGGGCGCAGAGCAGTTTCCAGGCGGCCTGGAAACTGAAGCGTCGGTCCGCGACCGGCGGCCGGATTCTGACATCCGCGTTATCCCTGCCTGNNGCAGGCAGGCGTGTAATCCGCGGTAAAATAGAATGGGGATCGGAATCCAAGCCCCGGAGTCGTGGCCACAAAAAACGCGAGGTCGGTTCCTATGAGCTCCATGCGTTCTCTGCGGTTAAAAGCCTCTGGTTCTGCTCTGCGCTCTCTGTGAGCTCTGTGTTGAAGATCCGATCCGAGGAGTTTTCTAACATAGAGGCCACGGAGTTCACACAGAGGGCAATTTCAGCAGCAACTGCGTGAAGGCGGCGTGCAAAGGCGCAAGCTTTTCACCCAATTCCTGGGCGAAAGTTTCGCGATAGACATGCACCGCTATGTTACGCGCTTTCATGGCGTCAGCCCAGACGTACTCGTCCGCAATCCAGCCCAGCCGAAAGGCATTCTCAAAGGCCTGTCTTGGGCCATTTGACTCCAATCCCTGCTCGTGAGCCAAAGTCTGCAGGTGCTTCCACATCACTTCGTAGGTCAGCTCAAAACGAAGGATTGCCGAATCGCGATCACGGTCAGAGCCCGTGGCCCGCCAAGCCGCGAGCGCCTCCTGCCAGCGCCCGAGGATGTCTTCCAAATCAATCCGCTGTTGTTGAAGGAGGCTCATGAGCCAGTTCCACGATATGCTTGGTCGCTTCGGCTCGAAACGCCTCGTCGGCCTCCGAAAAGTCCACCAGATCGACAGGCCGGATGGACGGCAACAAGGCCAGGTCTCGTTCGAGTTCGCGCCGACGCGTCTCCTGATCGGCCCGTGTGTGTGCGATCTCGTAGCCGAGGTCGAAATCCGCCCCAAGCGTAGCCTGCGGCCAGGTTCGCGCAATTGAGCCGAACAAGAAAACCCGCACACCCCGGCGGCTATGACGCCTCGCCAAGGCGCACAGACTGTCAAGCACCCGACGATCCACCGGGACGAGTCTCCTGCCCCCATGGGTCTTAACCAAAGCTCCATCAGCAGAGCCCTGAATCGGAGAGTTCATGCAATCAAAGATGCGCCACCGGTATACGTTCGCAAGCCTGCGCTACTGACAGCTTGTGGCTCTGGTCATCTGCGGTATCCCTGCCTGCCGAAGGCCCGGCGCAGGCAGGCGTATAATCCGCGGTTAAAAGGATTGGGGGGGATAACCGCGAAGAACGCCAAGGACCGCGAAGGTCGGAGCTTGACCGCGGATGGGAAGAGAAGGNNGGAAGCAGAGGTCAAGCCCCGTTCTGCCCTTTGCGCCTTGGCGAGCTTTGCGTGAGAATGGATTGGGAGGTTTCCGGAATTTGGCTCACGCAGAGGCGCAAAGCCGCAAAGGAAAAAGCTGAAACACGGGCACAATCCCCAGACTTTTTACAGGAGGCAACGGAGGGCAAAGGCTGAAACGCATCCGACCTTGCTGTCTTGGTGGTGAAACAGATCGGATTGGACATCCGCGTCATCCCTGCCTGCCGAAGGCCCGGC
>PMKA01000189.1 GCA_003157575.1 Opitutia bacterium | reverse complement strand
CTGCAGCTGGCGATCGCGGCGGCCCGGGTGCTCGGGCCCGGCGTGCGCGTCGTGTCGATGCCGTCGTTCGAACGTTTCAATCGCGAGCCTGCCGAGTATCGCGATTCGGTCCTCCCTCCCTCATGCCGCAAGCGCGTGGCTGTCGAGGCGGGCGTGACGGCGCTCTGGCGCCAATATGTCGGCCTCGACGGGAAAGTCGTGGGAATTGACCGCTTCGGCATCAGTGCGCCGGCGCCGCTGGCGATGAAGGAACTCGGCCTCACCCTTGAGGCTGTTATCGCCGCCGCAAACTCGCTCTAGGAAAATAGGGATTGACGGAGCAAGCGGCAGATGGAGACTTACCCGTTTTTCCCAGGAACACTTCGCCTATCACATGCCTATTGAAATCAAGATCCGCAAGAACGAGCCGGTGGATCGTGCATTGCGCCGTTTGAAGAAGAAGCTGGACCGCGAGAACATCATCAAGGATGTCCGGGCAAAGCGTTACTACGAGAAACCTTGCGAGCGTCGCCGGCGCAAGAACAAGGTGATGGCGTTTACCGCCATGCTTCGGGCGCGCTACGAGAACTGATTTCTGTCTGTTGCGATCGCGGCTCTGTCCCGGGCCGCGCCGGGTTAGGAAGATCCGCCAGTGACGGAAAGGTCTGCCGGCCCCGGTAAAGGGCGGCAGCCTCTGGACTTTGGGTCCTCTGGGCTGCCAAAAGGAGCTGAATTTCGTGAACCCCATTCTGGCACTTTCCACTGCGTGGTGCTCTGCGCGGCACCACGAAGGCGATGCGATGCTGGAAGAGATGGCCGGCTTGGGCTTCAATTATGTGGAGCTGAGTCACGGCATCCGCATCACCCTTGTCCCGGGGATACTCAAAGCGCTCGGCCAGGGGGTCGTCAAGGTGAGCTCGGTCCACAATTTTTGCCCCCTGCCGGCGGGCGTGGTGCACGCGGCGCCGAACCTGTTTGAGCCGTCGGTGCCGGCCACGCACGGGCACGAACAGGAGCAATGGCTCCGGTACAGCCGCCGGTCGCTCGATTTTGCGGCGCAGGTTGGGGCACGGGTGATGGTCGTGCACCTCGGGAGCGTGCGCTTTTTCTGGTTCAATCCGGCTCGACAGCTCCGGCGCTTTGTCCGCAGTCACCCGGATGCCTCGCCCGAGACGGATGAGGGCTACCGGAAGGTGCTTTCCAAGGCCGTGGCGGGTGTGCGAAAACGCCAGCCGCGATTTTGGGACCAGACCCGGCGCAGCGTGGACCAACTGCTGCCCTATGCCGCGGAGAAGGGCGTGCTGCTCGGGCTTGAGAACCGCGAGCGGATCGAGGAGCTGCCGGCCGACGCCGATTTTCCCGATTTTCTTAAGAGTCTGTCGCTTCCGGAACAGGGCGGCTACTGGCACGACGCCGGGCATGCCGAATTGAAGGAACGGATGGGCGTGATCACGCAGCGCCGGTTGTTGGAGGAGAACGAGGGACGGACGCTCGGATTTCACCTCCATGATGTCAGCGACGACGGGTTTGACCATCAACCGATCGGGAAGGGGCGCATCGATTTCAAGATGGTCCGGCAGTTCTGGAAGCCGCACCACCTGCTCGTTCTGGAACTGAATCCGCTTGTGAAAACGGAGGATGTTGTGGAGTCCAGAAAGCGGATCGAGGATCTGATGGCGGGTTGAAGGAGAGGCTGCCGGCGGACCGGATGACGGCGCCGACGCGCCCCGCCTTCGTGCGGGACTCCATGCACAGCCAGCCTGAAATGAGGCAGGCACAGCTCCGGCCCGGTTGACGTGGGGGTGCGGAAGCTGGCAGGTTGCGCAGATGACCTGTTTGACCAACCTGCATTTCTCATGGAGACGCGGCGCTCTCGTCCCGTTCCGTGGGGGCGCGCGCGAAGAGGGCGTCGCGTCACCAGAGCGCGGGCTGAACGACTGGTCCATGAAATCATGAATACCGATCTGGCCGGGAAAGTCGTTCTCATCACCGGAGCCTCTGGCGGAATTGGATCCGCCATGGCGCGTGCGTTCGCGGCCGAGGGCACGCGGCTGGTGCTGCATTGCCATTCCCGGCGGGACGAGGCCGAGCGGCTGGCGGGTGAACTCGGAGGCGTCGAGTCGTTGGTCGCTGGCGCGGATCTGCGCGACGAGGCGCAGGTGCGCACGCTGTTTGCGGAGGCGGCACGGCGCTTCGGCAGGGTGGACACCCTTGTGGCCAACGCGGGCGTGTGGTGCGAACGCGACGTTCCGATCGTCGACATGTCGCTTGGCCAATGGCAGGAGACCCTGGCATCCGACCTGACCTCCGTGTTTCTCTGCTGCCGGGAGTATCTACGGATGGTCCGGACGCAGCAGCAGGGCAACGTCGTCGTGATCGGGTCGACTGCGGGCGTGTTCGGCGAGCCCGGCCATGGCGACTATGCTTCGGCGAAGTCGGCGCTGGCCCACGGGTTCACCCGCACCCTGAAGAACGAGATTGTCCGTCTTGCGCCGCACACCGCAGGCTATTGCGGCGGCCGGGCCAATTGTGTCTGCCCAGGGTGGACGGTGTCGCCGATGACGGAGAAACACCTTCAGGATCACGCGATGATCCGCCGCGTGACCGCAACGATGGCGCTGCCGCAGATTGCGCGCGGGGAGGACGTCGCCAATGCAGCCGTCTACCTCGCATCCGACCGGCTGGCCCGCCATGTGACCGGCCAGATCATGATGGTTGCCGGCGGCATGGAGGGACGCTGGCTTTGGCGCCCGGAGGAAGTGGATCCGTCGATTGCATGAGGCCGGAGCGGTGCAGATGGCCGGCGTTTTTCGCCGGTTGCCTTGCGGGGCGGACCGCCTAGGCTGCGACGGTTGACGACTCCCATGCCGCCCGACCCACCATCGAACATCGCGCCCCCGGGCGAGCTTTGCGGCGTCTGGATCGACAGCGACGGCTTGGCGCATCTCTCCGTCACGGCCGCAGGGGGCGGGCGTGAGGGGAAGACGGATACGTTCCGGCCGTTCGCCTGGCTGGGGGACACGGCGGTGGTGCAGGGCGTGGCGGGGATCGACGTGGAGCCGCTCAAGGGCGGGGCGCCCTTCCGCTGGCTGGCCCACGCCAGGACGCTGCCGGACTTCGAGAATTTCGTGAAGGAGGCGCCCGACGGGGCAGCGATCGACTGGATACGGCCGCTGGAGAACCAGTACCTGCTGCAGCGGCGGCGCCGCCTTTTTGGCGAGCTGACGTTTGCGCAAATCCGCCGCTGCCAGCTCGACATCGAGACGGGCCACCCGGCGGGCGGAGGTTTCAGCGATGCGCACAATCCCGGCGACCGGGTGCTCGCGATCGGCCTGCGGTTCGGGGCCCGCCAGAGGCTCCTCGTCCTGGAAGAGGAGAGCGACAACGCGGAGAAACGCCTGCTGCTCGAGCTCAACGACGCGATCGAGGAGGAGGACCCGGACGTCATCGAGGGGCACAACATCTTCAGATTCGACCTGGAATTCCTGCGCCTGCGGTGCAAGCGCCACCGCGTTCCATGCGCCTGGGGGCGGTTTGGACAGCGGGCGGAGTTTCGCAACAGCCGGTTGAAAGTGGCCGAACGCTGGATCGACTATCCCCGCTGCGACATGCCCGGACGCTCGGTGGTGGACACCTATCTGCTCGTCCAGCTTTACGATGTCACCACGCGCGAGATGATGTCGTACGGACTGAAGGATGTCGCGATCTACTTCGGGGTCACGGACGAGGCGGAGGGCGAGCGCACGTACATCGAGGGCGGGCGCATCCACGAGGCGTTCAAGAGCGACCGGGCGCGGTTTCTTGCCTACCTCGGCGACGATCTTCGCGAGACGAAGGGCGTGGCGGATCTGCTCCTGCCGACCTACTTCGAGCAGGTGAAGACGTTTCCACTTATGCTGCAGGAGGCGACGCTTCGCGGGACCACGAACAAGATCGACCTCCTGTTTCTCGACGAGTACTACCACGCCCGCGAGAGCTGTCCGGTGCCGCCGGAGATGAAGCCCTTTGAGGGAGGATACACGCGAAGTTTCCAGGCCGGCGTGTTCCGGAAGGTGCTGCATTTCGACGTGGCCTCGTTGTATCCGAGCCTTTTGCTGCTGATCGGCCGCAACCCGGCCAGCGATTCCCTCGGCGTCTTCATTCCGCTGCTCACCCGGTTGCGCGAGTACCGGCTCGACTACAAGCAGCGCGCCCGGACCGCGGCCACGGCGGAACTGCGCGCCGAATACCAGGCGCGCCAGGCCAGCTTCAAGATCCTCATCAATTCATTCTACGGCTACCTCGGATTCTCCGGCGCGCGCTTTGGGGACGGCGCGCTGGCCGCGGAGGTTACCCGGCGCGGCCGCGAGCTGCTGCAGAAACTGATCGATGAATTCACCCGCCACGGCTGCACCATTCTCGAGGCGGACACCGACGGGATTTACCTGTCCTGCCCGCAGTATTTCGCCGATCCAGAGAAGCTGCTCGCTTTGGTGTCTGTTGTCCTGCCGCCGGGGATCGGACTCGAGTACGACGGCCGTTACGATTCGATGTTCTGCTACAAGGCAAAGAACTACGCCCTTTACGACGGGCTCCGCATAATCCTCCGGGGCTCAGCGCTGCGTTCGCGCGGAATCGAACCCTACCTGAGGAAGCTGACCGACCGATTGATCCACCATCTGCTCGGCGCAGGCGGCGAATCACCGTTGCTCCTGCTGGAGGATTATCGGCGCCGTCTTGCCGCCCGCGAGATGAAGATCGAGGAGATCGCCAAGTCGGAGATCCTCGGACAGAATCCGGAGGTCTACGCGCAGTTTGTCGTTGCGGGCGGAAAGCCGCGGCGGGCGGCGGCGGAAGTCGCCCAGCAGATCCAGCCGGCGCCGCGGATGGGCGACCGTGTGAGCTATTACATTACACCGAAAGGAAAGGGTCTGACCGCGGACTGGCAGCGGGCGCAGGCGGTCGCGAACTACGATCCGCAGCGGAATCCGTACGACCCGGCCTACTATGCCGACAAGCTTGACGACTGGCTCGAACGGTATGGCCCGTTTCTCGGCGTCAAGGCGCCAGGATCCCAGGGCGAGCTGTTCTGAGCGAGTAGGGTCGCGCCTCGTGCGCGGACCCGTTTTCCAGACTCGATTTGCTCTTGAACTTGAGTCCCTACCGGTGGACAGATTAATCTCGGACTTCGGCTCTTGGATACTCGGCAATCGACTCTTCCCATGACCTATTCCTCTGACTTTTGGAAAAAGGCCCCGCATCGGCAGTTGTTCTCGGGGCTCTGGCAATCGCGGCTTTTGTCATGGTCATCGTGCTTGCGATCGACATACGGCGTCTGAACGACCGTTTTGCAAGCACCCAGACCGACCTTACCGAAGCGCGGGAGCAGATTACCAGACTTCAGACGCAGTTGAACGAAGCCAAGGCCAGCGCCGTCCGTTTTCAAACCCCGATGCACGAACCAAAGGTGGGGCTGGGAAATCAAGACGACGACGACTGAGTGGCTTGGATGAGCCGTCCGCGTCTGGCGCGGCAGCGTCGGAGGTACTGTCTTCGTTCATGGGGTGGGGCCTCCCTCCGAACTACCCCTGTCAGAAAATGTGCGCAAGATTCCGGACGTTATCGCGCGCCGGTGGTGTCGGTCGACGGTGTTGCCGAGGTAAACGGTGAGACATGACCCCCTCGGATCGGCCCTGTGGGCGCGCGCACCTGACGGGGGCATTGCGTTCCTGTTGGCGCGGTTTGACCTGAACCGTGGCCGGGAACCGGACCGTAGCTGCGAGCGTGAGCGAGCGGAAGGTTCATGAATAGGAGGACGCCGGCCGGACGCTTACCATGATCCAATCGTCCTGCCGGAGGCAACAAAGGCAACGGAGAGCGATCCGGCGATTGGCATCCGTGAAATCCGCGTGATCCGCGTTCAAAATGGATCGAGGAACGGAGAGCACGGAGACGGAGTTCACCGCGGATGTCATGGGTCGCGCGGATAGGAACAGTCTCCGCCAGCCAATCCTCTCTGTGTGCTCATGCCTTGTCTCTGTGCACTCTGTGACGAACCGGGGCCCCGTTGTTCCCGGCCGCAAGGCCGATGCGGCATAAAGTTTCTCGGGCGTGCACGGCGGCTGTGCCGCGCCGCGGTGATCCGACGGGGTCATGTGTGAATTCTCGACAGAAACGTACTGAGATCTCGCGTACGCCGCCTCGCAAACGGAGCCGGCGCACATATTGGGCGCCGCTTTCCAGGATGCTTCTGCATGTTCGCTGGGCAAGTCCAGGATTTGATGCCGAGGCCATGCCGCAATCCCCCGGACTCTGCGCTCCGGGGCCCCCTCCCGATCCGTCCTTGTGCGGTTTCGTCGAGAATTCACACATGACCCCCTCAGATTGGATCCACATGACCCCCTCAGATTGGATCCCATATCGTGCTCCAGAATGGCGCAAAGACGAGGCGCATTCCGGAGACGCGCCGTACTCTGTGAGCGCGTCGGGTTAGAATCCGGGCATGCCGCCCTTGCCGCGCATCGATTCCATCTGGCGCATGAGTTTTCTGGCGCCGTTGCCCTTCATCATCCGCATCATCTTCTGCATCTGCTGGAATTGTTTCAGGAGCTGGTTGACGTCGACTACCTTCACGCCGGCGCCATTGGCGATGCGCATGCGGCGCATTCCGTTCAGGATGCCCGGATTGCGCCGCTCCTGGACGGTCATCGACTTGATGATCGCCTCCGTGCGGCCCATCTGTTTTTCGGCGTCGTCGCCGATCTTCACCCCGCTCATTCCGGGCATCATGCCGAGAATCGACTCCATCGAGCCGAGCTTCTTCACCTGCTGCAACTGGGCGAGGAAGTCCTCGAGGTTGAAGTCGGCCTTGCGGAACTTTTCCGCCATCTTCTCGGCGTGGGCTTGATCGATGGTCTCCTGGGCTTTTTCGACGAGGGAAACGACATCGCCCATCCCGAGGATGCGCGAGGCCAGGCGGTCCGGGTGGAAGGTGTCGAAATCCGCCGACTTCTCGCCGATGCCGACAAATTTGATCGGCACGCCTGTGATGGCCTTGATCGAAAGCGCGGCGCCGCCGCGGGCATCGCCCTCCATTTTTGTCAGCACCAGGCCGGTGAGCGCCAGAGCTTCATGAAACGCTTTCGCGACGTTGACCGCCTCCTGGCCCAACGCGCCGTCGGCCACGAGCAATACCTCGTCGGGCTCGACGCGGGCGCTCAGGCGCCGCACCTCCTCAATCAAATCGTGGTCGATCTGCAGGCGGCCCGCGGTGTCGAAGAGGACGGCGTCCGCACCCTTCTCCATCGCGAGCTTGAGGGCGGTCGCGCCGATGGCCGGCACATCCTTGGAGACGCGGTCCCCGTAGAAATCGAGTTCCTCCTGGCGGGAGAGAATTTCCAGCTGGTCGATGGC
>PMKA01000401.1:581-12949 GCA_003157575.1 Opitutia bacterium | reverse complement strand
GATGATGAAGGAGCGGGAGGCGGACCGCGCGCGTCAGGCCCAGATCGAGCAGAGCATGCAGGCCCAGGCAAAGGCATTGAAGGAGGCAGAGCAAAAAGCAACGGATGAAGCCAAGGCCCGCAAGGTCGCCGAGGAGGAGATCGCCCGGAACAAGGCTCAAGCCGATTTGCTTGCCAAGAAGGCCGAAGAAGAACGGAGACAGCGAGAATTGGAGGCCACGAACATCCTGAATGGCCGCGGTTCCCTGGCCATCGTGACCGACCCTCCCGGCGCCGCCATCGCAATCAAGAACTTCGCGCCCTGCGTTTCGCCCACAACACTGAAGGAGCTCCGGCTCGGCCATTACAACGTCGACATCTCAATGCCCGGATACGATTCGCTCAGCGTGGAAGTGGAAATCAAGGAAAACGCGGTTGCGGATCCTGGCGTTCTCAAGCTCGTGCGCCAGACCGGCAGCGCCGAAATCGCCACCGAACCCGCCGGCTCCGCTTTCGAAGTGCGCCCGGCGACGCCCCATATCACCCTCGGTGCATCGGAAGTGAAGTCGGGCAAGACCCCGGCGACCGTGACAGACCTGCCCACAGGCGACTATGTCGTCACGTTCAAACGCGATGGCTGGCCGGATCATTCTGAGAATCTCACGGTCGAACGCGGCAAGGCGGCGCACGTCGCATGGAAATATTTCGGCGGATCCGTCACGATCACCAGCATCCCGTCCGCAGCCCGTGTCACGCGCAATGGCGAAGTCCTTGGAGAGACCCCGTTGACCCTCAACGACCAGCAGCCCGGCGACGTCAGCTACACCCTCGATCTCCAGGGGTTCATTTCGACCACCCTTGACGGGAAGATTGAGGCTGAGAAGACCCTGACCCTCAGTGCAAACCTCGGATCCGAGGACCGCATCGTCCCCCTTCGCGAGCTCGACGAGAAACCCGTGCAGATTAAGATGGTCAAACCCGTGCTGGGCTATGATCTGACAAGGACCGGCGGGAATGCGCTGATCTCCTTTATCGTGGATCGCGACGGAACCCCGAAGGACATCAAGGTGGAGTCCACGTCCGATTCGGATTTCGGAAGGCGCTGCGTGGAGGCCGTCATGCAATGGCGCTTCAGGCCCGGCAGCATCAAAGGAGTGCCCGTCAAGACCCGCGTGTCGTTGCCGATCAAACTCTAGACAGAGCCTTTCAAGGGGCGCGGCGGGGGGTGCTTCATCTGCTTCGAACCTCCCCGCCCGTTGTTTTCTGCCAAAAAACGCGCCGGTTCCCGGCGCGTTTTTTTCGCCCCTGTGTCCGGCTTTCCCGCAACACCGGGAATTGCCGGCCGGACCGTGCGGAAATTCCAGGGTTTGCGTTCGACAGCCGCGGCATGAGCAACCATACTTGAAGCCGTCAAGGACGGTAATTCAGGTCATCTGAACCACACAAAGGAGGAACATCATGGAAGGGCGATACGTTCTCAATTCTGCCTTCTGCCGTGAATCCTTTCCGCCAGGCTTGATCCGGTCGGCGTCAGATTCAAAATCGACAACCCAAAATCGCAAATCCGCAATGGCCACCTACGTCTACGAAACGATTCCCCAACACTCCGACGAATTTCCGGTCCAGTTCGAGATCGTCCAGAGCATGAAGGACAGTCCGCTCACACGGCATCCGGAAAACGGAACCCCCGTGCGCCGGGTGATCTCGGGGGGCTTCGGCCTCATGGGGGTCGGCGTCAGGAACACCGTGGGCCCACAAGCCTCGCGCGGCGGCGGATGCGGGTGTGGCGGCGCGTGCGGGTGCGGCCGGTGCGGGTAGGGCGATGGCGGAGGCGGGCTAGAGTTCCGTGTATTTCTCGGACCGGCCGCGCGCCTTTTCCACCGGATACTTCTGCGCGTTCGCAGCCAGTTTGGACTCGATGGCCGCCGCGAGATCGATGCCCGTGACATTCGCGAATTCCAGGGAATAGATCACGACGTCCGCAATCTCCTCCTCGATCTTCTTCCGGCGAACCGGATCACGCGACCTTTCCGCTGAGGAAACGGCGTCCGCCCAAAGAAAATGTTCCATCAGTTCGCCCGTCTCCGCGGCAAGCGCCATGCTGAGGTTCTTCGGCGAGTGAAACTGTTCCCATTCGCGCTCAAGGGTAAAAGCGAGCACACGAGCCTTGAGCTCGGCGATCGTGGTGGTGGCGTCGGCAAGTGGAGTCATCATCGGATTTTCACAAGGAATATCCGAAAAACGCCGTTCTTCCAGCCCGCCTTTCCAGCACAGCGGCGCAGAAAATGCGTGCATACAGCAGAAAAGACTTGGCGTGCGTTGTGCTTTGTGCACGTTTGCGACGCTTCATTTCAATGACCCGGATGCCACAGTTCATCAGCCGCACGGCCCGCACTTCGTCCACGAAGGCGGTCCATCAGTATTGCTGCGGCCAGATGCATCCGGTCGTCGCTCGCTGGAGCAAATTCACCGACGCCGGCTGCCTGGCCTGAACGAGACCGTTTCCCCGGTCGTTCGTTTCCCCCAGGAGATCCGGCGGTGAAAACCGACGAAAGGAGCTGTATACCCATGCATCAAATCATCCGTTCCCTCAAACGCAGCCGCCCTTCAACGGGCCTCGCGAGGATTGCCGCTTTCCGCCAGCCGCACTATGACTGCCGGGAAAAGGCGGATGCGCTGGTGCTTGTCATCTACGTGCCCGGCGTCGATGCCGCCGGGGTCGACATCGAAACGAGCGGACCCGACATCACCATCACCGCGCCTCGAAGCCATCTGGTGCGCGCAAACTGGCGCGCCCTGCATCTCGAGCCTGTGCAACGCGATTACCGCCTGCGTTTGCGGCTGGGCTTCAGCCTCGATTACGACGCTCTGCACGCCGAACTGCAGGACGCCGTGCTCACCGTCACGATTCCGAAAAAATCAGCCGTTCCGGCCACCAGCGTGGCCGCCTAGCCTCAGAATCTCGCCTGGTTTCCATGCGGGGATTCAGAGGGCGGTCGAGGAGGGCTGTCGGACTTGCATTCCGACAGCCTTGCAGCGCCGTACCCCTGAAGCCCTTGCAAACTTTTCTGCTACAATTCTCGTCTTCATGGCCGATAGGGACCTGTAACTACCCACCCCAATGCGTGAACTTATGAAGGCCTTCGCGACGCGCTGCATGCCAGCCGTCAAGAAGTCTGCAGCGTCCCCTCATTATGCGCAGGCAGGAGAAACGGCGTTCAGCCGGCCCCGATATCAATGTCAGGACAGGACGAACACCCTCAAACTGGTGGTCCACGTTCCGGGCGTAGATCCGGCAGGGATCGACGTTGAAGTGGACGCTCCGGATCTGACCATCACCGCGGCGCGGGATCGTTCCACGCGCCTTGCGTGCCAATCATCTTCGCTCACGACGGCTGTTCACGACTATCAGCTTCGGCTGCGCCTGGGGTTCAGTCTCACGTATGACGCGCTGCGGGCGGAGCTGCGTGGCAGCACCCTTACCGTCACAATCCCGAAGAAGACGGCGGCAGAGGCTCTCGCCTAGTCTGTCGGGCTTCGCCCTCCATACTGCTAACAAACGGCGGACGCCGTTTGCTTGGAGAACGGACATTAAAAAGGTTCGTCTGCTTTTGAATTTTATGGTGCGGGCTGCCAGCATCCCCGCGCGATTTGTCGACTTGAACCGTCAGACCCCGATGTTTCTTCCTTATGATCTGAGTGAGTGGTCTGGACCGTGAGCGGAATCGAACGGGTGCCCGCCGGTCATATCGTGCACTTCATCTTTTGAGCCGAAAAGCGCTGGGAGCAGGCGCAAAAAAGAAGTTGGAGCCGCGTCCGTCTCGACGTATCGTCAACCGCCCGCCAACATCTTCCAACACCATGTGGATTGTCCGTCTCGCGCTCCGCCGGCCCTACACGTTTACCGTAGTGGCGCTCCTGATCTTGATAATGGGGGCATTGTCGGCGCTGCGCATGGCAAAGGACATCTTCCCGCCGATCGACATCCCCGTCGTCAGCATCATCTGGCAGTACACCGGCCTGACGCCGGACGAGATGGAAAAGCGGATGGTCCTCCTTTCCGAACGGGGGATGACGACGACCGTCAACGATATCGAGCATATCGAGTCCCAGTCGCTCCTGGGTGTCGGCGTGATCAAGGTCTTCTTCTATCCGGGGACCAACATGGGCTCCGCGGTCGCCCAGATCACAGCCGTCAGCCAGTCATCCCTGCGCCAGATGCCCCCGGGGACGACGCCGCCTCTCATCATCCGCTACAGCGTGGACAATGTCCCGATCCTGCAGCTGGGCGTCAGCAGCACGAAGTATTCCGAGCAGGCGCTCTTCGACTACACCGCCAATTTCGCGCGGGTGCAGCTGGCCACCGTCCAGGGCGCCTCCATGCCCAATCCCTATGGTGGGAAGATCCGCCAGGTCGAGGTCGACCTTAATCCTCAGGCACTCCAGGCCAACGGCCTCACGCCGGCCGACGTCAGCGCCGCGATCACCGCGCAGAACCTCACCCTGCCCTCCGGCACGGTGAAGATCGGCGACCGGGAATATGGCGTTCTCCTCAACAACAGTCCCGGTCTCGTCTCCGATCTCGGCAACCTCCCCATCAAACGGACCAACGGCGCGACGATCTACATCCGCGACGTCGCCCAGGTCCGCGACGGCAGCCCGCCGCAGACGAATATCGTCCGCCAAAACGGCCGGCGCGGCGTGCTGCTGAGCGTCCTGAAGAACGGCGGGGCCTCGACCCTCGACGTGATCAGCCACCTCAAGGCCGCCCTTCCCCGGGTCCGGGCCATACTGCCGCCCGAGATCAACTTCGTCCCGCAGCTCGACCAGTCAATTTTCGTCCGTGCCGCCCTATACGGGGTGGTCCGCGAAGCCGCCCTCGCCGCGCTGCTCACCGCGGCGATGATCCTCCTGTTTCTCGGGACGTGGCGCAACACCCTCGTCGTCGTCCTCTCGATCCCGCTCTCGATCTTCTGCTCGATCACCTGCCTTGCCGCCTGCGGACAGACCATCAACGCGATGACGCTCGGCGGTCTGGCCCTCGCCGTCGGCATGCTGGTCGACGACGCCACCGTCACAATCGAGAACATCGAGCGCAATCTCGGCATGCGCAAGTCGCTCCTCCAGGGAATTCTCGACGGCGCCCAGCAGATCGCCGTCCCCGCCTTTGTCTCGACGCTGTGCATCTGCATCGTCTTCGTGCCGATCTTCTTTCTGAGCGGGGTGACAAAATACCTTTTCAGCCCGCTCGCCCTGGCGGTCATCTTCGCCATGTTGGCGTCCTATTTCCTGTCGCGGACCGTTGTCCCCACCTTTGTCCATTACCTGCTCGGAGGACAACCTTCGCGGCACCAGCAGCCACCCGCGGGCTTCTTCCACGGAATTCATCTGGGCTTCACCCGGCGGTTCGAACAATTCCGGACCGCCTACGTCGGCTGGCTGAAATGGTGCCTCGACCATCGGAAACAGGTGTTGATCGCCATGGCCGTCGTGGCCGTGTTGACCGCAGTTCTCGCACCGTTTCTCGGGCGCGACTTCTTCCCCCGGGTGGACGCGGGCTCCTTCCGCCTGCACGTGCGCGCCCCGGCCGGAACGCGAATCGAGGAGACCGAACGGCTCTTCTCGAAGGTGGAGGATGACATCCGGGCCGTGATTCCCTCCGATGAACTTGAGACCATCCTCGACAACATCGGGCTGCCCAACAGCAGCCTCAACCTGGCCAATAGCGACATGGCGACGATCGGTCCTTCCGACGGCGAAATCCTGGTCTCATTGAATCCGGAAAAGCACCATTCGACCTGGGGTTATGTCCGGCTCATCCGGGCGCGCGTGAACCGCGATTTCCCACAATGCAAGTTTTTCACCCAGTCGTCGGACATCGTTGGCCAGATCCTGAATTTCGGGCTGCCGGCGCCCATCGACATCCAGATCGCCGGTCCGAGCCGGGATCGCGATGCGAACCATGCCCTGGCTCGGGAACTGGCGCAGCGCGTTGCGACGATCCCCGGCGCGGTGGACGTGCACGTTCACCAGGTGGTCGACGCCCCGTATTTCCGGGTCAATGTCGACCGCACGCGAGCCGAACAGCTCGGCCTCAGCCAGAGCGCCGTCGCGAGCAACCTCCTCTTCTCCCTTGCGGGTTCCGGACAGGCGGCGCCCAACTTCTGGCTGAACCCGGACAACGGCGTGCAATATCTCGTGGCGACGCAGACGCCCCAGTTCCGGATCGATTCGCCGGCCGCCATGCTTGAAACGCCTGTCGGCAGCACCCAGACGGGTTCTCCGCAGGTTCTCGGCAACGTCGCTGAGATCACGCGCATCACCGCCCCGGCAGTCGTCAGCCATTACAACGTCCAGCCGGTGTTCGACGTTTACGCCAATGTCGACGGCCGCGACCTGGGCTCGGTCGCCACCGCCGTTCGCCGCCTTCTGCCGGAGTTCGAGCAGAGGCTGCCTCGCGGCAGTTTCATCAGCATGCGCGGCCAGGTGCAGAGCATGGACGACTCCTTCGCCAGCCTGGGCATCGGGGTGCTCTTCGCCATCGTCCTCGTGTATCTGCTCATGGTGATCAACTTTCAGTCGTGGCTCGATCCGCTCATCATCATCATGGCGCTGCCCTGGGCTCTCTGCGGCATCGTCTGGATGCTCTTCCTCACCGGCACCACCGTGAGCGTCCCGTCGCTCATGGGCGCGATCATGTGCGTGGGCGTGGCAACTGCGAATTCCGTCCTGGTGGTCACCTTCGCCAACGACCAGCGAAAGGAAGGAATGGACGCCCGGGCCGCCGCGGTTGCGGCGGGACACACGCGGCTCAGGCCTGTCTTGATGACGGCGCTGGCGATGATCATCGGCATGCTGCCAATGGCGCTCGGGCTCGGCGAAGGCGGCGAACAGAACGCCCCGCTCGGACGGGCTGTGATCGGAGGACTGATCGTCGCCACGGTGGCGACCCTTTTCGTCGTCCCTGTCATTTATGCCTCATGGAGGAAACATGCGGGCCATCGGCCCGAAGAACTCCTCGATGACGAGATGCAACACGATTCGCACGCTTCCTCTTCCTCATGAAATTCCGGACCTTCTTCATCATCCTGGTCCTCGTGCTCGGCGCCGCCTTCTATTTCTTCGGCGTTCGGCCCCGGCTTCAGTCGGCCGCCGCGCTGGCCGCAGTCGACGCAGGGAAGCCTCGCGTCGACGTGATCCTGGCCCGCCGTGCCGACGCAACCGAGGATCTGCTGCTGCCGGGCACCCTCCAGGCGTTTGTCGACACTCCCATCCGTTCCCGCACCAACGGCTACATTGCCCGATGGCTTGTCGACATTGGCGACCGGGTCAAGGCCGGCCAGACCCTCGCCGTCATCGAGTCCCCTGAAATCGACCGTGAGCTGAACCAGGCACGGGCAAGCCTGGAGCAGGCCCAGGCCAACCTGGAGCTCGCCCGGCTGACCTTGGATCGCTGGAAGACGCTTGGGCTGCAAAATGCGGTGGCAAAACAGGAGATCGACCAGAAGACCGCCGATTTTGACGCCCGCCGTGCGGATGTGAACGCGGCGAAGGCCAATGTCGAACGGCTTGAACAGCTCAAGGGATTCGAGACTGTGGCGGCGCCCTTTGACGGCGTCATCTCCGCCCGCAATGTCGACATCGGCACGCTGATCAACGCCGGAAGCGGTCCGGAGCTCTTCCATCTTTCCCAAGGCGACACCCTGCGCGCCTATCTCGAGGTGCCGCAACGCTACGTCCCCGACATCCGGGTGGGAGTGCCCGTCGACATCGAGATTGCCGAGTTCCCTCGCGACCGTTTCCCCGGCAGGGTGGTCCGCTTTGCAGGCGCCCTTGACGCCGCCTCACGGACCCTTCAGGTCGAGGTTGAGATTCCCAACCACGACGGCCGGCTGTTTGCCGGAATGTTCTGCGAAGTCCGTCTCCATCTCACAGCGGCCAATCCGCCGCTTCTTATCCCGTCCAACGACGCGATCATCCGCTCGGCCGGCCCCCAGGTCGCCGTGGTCACGGACCAGAACACGATCCATCTGCAGACGGTGAAGTTCGGCCGCGATTTCGGCACAAAGATCGAGATACTCGATGGACTTTCGGAAAACGCCCGTGTTGTCGAAAATCCGGTCGACACCCTAAGCGAGGGCGAGTCCGTGGAAGCGGTGCCAGTCGGAACGGCAAACGCAGCGAAGCGCTGAACGGGCGCCCCGTCACAGCATGTAATCGGTGGAGTGATGGTCGTCCCAGCCGTGCGACTTTCCCTCCGTCATTGAGAACTGGGGGAACTGTTGCTCCAAAAGCATGTTCAAGTCCTCCGGAGAGACATCGTGCTGGGTGCCTATCCGATAGGCGATCGACCAGAGCGATTCGGCGGATGTCTTCTGTCCGGCGAGCAGCCATGCCTCCCGCGGAGTGATCATCTCCCCGATCTTGCTCCGCAATGCGACCTCCCGCTTTGCTTCGAGAAGAACCGCTAGAGGTACTTGCTGCATGAATCAGGAATACACCGCGATGGCGCAAGAGTGCTCCAATCGCCTGAAACAGACAAACAAATCTCTTCCCGGCGCACACGAAAAAACGAACCCGGCCGGAACGCCGCCTGCCAGCCCGGATATCCTGCGGCCACCGCTGGCGGATGTGACGCGTACTGATAAGTGATCGTAGCGGTGGCGCAAACTGTGAAATATGCCGGCTGGCGGCGCGTGATTTTGCTCGCCCTGCCCTATCGATTCGCTAGAAAATCGAGCGTCGCGCGTTGAATTGCTTGCGCGCGCGGCTTCCCCGGAAGCAGCCCCCAGCACAATCCCCCCCTGTTCATCCGCTCACGGCCGCGATCGTTTCTGCGCGTCCTGACGAATTTGCACCCATGGTCAAATCGATGACACCGTCCCCGGCAGCCGGCCAAGAAACCGTTCCTACGCGAGCGAGCGACAAGCCAAATGTCCAAAGACCCGGCGAGGATTGCCTTCCGGTGATGAAGATGCGGCCGACGATCAAATACGAGGCCGACCGGGTGCGCGGCTTCGGGCGCGAAATAATGGCCGTGCCGGGGTGTGAACAGCTCCAGAGCTGCATCCAGTGCGGCACCTGCTCCGGCGTCTGCCCGCTGAGCATCTACATGGACCACACACCGCGCCAGGTGATGGCGTTGACCAGGGCGGACTTCAAAAACGAGGTTCTGCGGAGCCGCACCATCTGGCTGTGCGCCTCGTGTTACGCCTGCACGGTCGAGTGCCCGCAGAAGATCAGGATCACCGACATCATGTACGAGCTCAAACAGCGGGCCATCCTCGAGGGCATCTATCCGAAGCGTTTTCCGATTCCAATCCTCGCCTACGATTTCAGCGAGATGGTGAAGAAGAACGGACGGATCACGGAGATGATCCTCGTCATAAAGCTGTTTCTGAAGACGAGCTGGCTGGCGGCGCTTGGCAACTGGCGGCTGGGCATCGACCTGATGCGGACCGGGCGATTCTCGCTGAAGACGGAGCGGATAAGGCAGCACGGGGACATCGCCCGCATGATGGACGCCATCGACGGAAAGAAAGGATCGTGAGCATGAAATACTCCTATTTTCCCGGTTGTTCCCTGAAAGGCCTCGGCCGCGCCTACGAGGAGTCGCTCCTCCCCGTGATGGAGCACCTCGGGGTCGAGCTCCAGGAACTCGACGACTGGAATTGCTGCGGGGCCACCGCCTACATGGCCGTCGACGAGGTCAAGGCCTGCGTGCTCGCCGCCCGGAACCTGGCGCTGGCGGAAAAGAGCGGCCTGAACCAGGTCATGGCGCCCTGCGCCGCCTGTTACCTGGTGCTGAACAAGGCGAAGCACTATTTCCACGATTTCCCGGCGATGAAGGCGACCATGGACCGCGCGCTCGACGCCGTCGGACTCCACTACAGCGGCGACACGCCCGTCCGGCACCCGCTGGACATCCTGCTCAACGACATCGGCATCGAGGCGATCAAACAGAAGGTCGAAAAACCTCTCAAGGGCTTGAAGGTCGCCACCTACTACGGCTGCCAGATCGTCCGGCCCTACGCCACCTTCGACGACCCGTACAATCCGACCACGATGGACCGGCTGATGGAGGCGCTCGGCGCCACGGTCGTTCACTATCCGCTGAAGACGAAATGCTGCGGCGGCAGCCTCACCGGCACGCTTCCCGATGCGGGCCTCCGCCTCGTTTACATCCTCCTCTGCGAGGCGAAGAAGCGCGGCGCCGACTGCATCGCAACCGTCTGCCCGCTCTGCCAGTTCAACCTCGACGGCTACCACGCCCAGCTGGAGTCGAAATACGGCGATGTCATGTTGCCGACGGTCTACTTCACCCAGCTGATGGGTCTGGCTTTCGGCCTGCCGGAGAAGCGGCTGGGCCTCAACCGGGCCGCCGTGCCCTTCAAATGGCGCCCGTCCGACGCGGCGCCGGCCCCCGCGCCCGTCACCGCCTGAAACCTCCCGAACCTCAACGCCGCAACCGACACCTCCCATGGTCAGCACCAAGCAGGACATCCGGATCGGTTTCTACGTCTGCCACTGCGGGCACAACATCGCCAGCATGGTCGACTGCCCCGAGGTCGCCCGTTACGTCGGAATGCTCCCGGGCGTCGCGTTGTCGCGGGATTATAAATACATGTGCTCGGATCCGGGGCAGGAGCTGATCCAGAAGGACATCAGGGAGTTCAACCTCAACCGGGTGGTCGTCGCCTCGTGCTCCCCCCTGCTCCACGAACACACCTTCCGCACCGCGGTCGCCGCCGGCGGGCTGAACCCGTACTTCTTCCACATGGTCAACATCCGCGAGCATGACTCGTGGGTGCACACCGACCGCAAGGAGGCGACGGCCAAGGCCGGGGCGCTCGCCCGCGCCGCCATCCGGCGGGTCGCTCATCACAAGGCGCTCGAGGTCAAACAGGTGCCGGTGAACCCGGACGTGCTTGTGGTCGGCGGCGGCATCGCGGGGATTCACGCGGCGCTCACCCTCGCGAACGCCGGCAAGAAGGTCTACATGGTGGAGCGCCAGCCTTCGATCGGCGGGCACATGGCGAAGTTCGACAAGACCTTCCCCACCCTCGACTGCGCCGCCTGCATCCTGACGCCCAAGATGTCGTCCGTCGGCGCCCACGAAAACATCACCCTGTGGAGCTACTCCGAGGTCGTGAAGATGGACGGCTACGTCGGCAACTACACGGTCACCGTCAAGCGCAAGCCGCGTTTCATCGACGAGGACCTTTGCACCGGCTGCCAGGAATGCACCGCCAATTGCATCTACAAGGAGCCCAAGTTCACCGATGAATTCAACGAGGGCCTGGGCAAGCGCAAGCCGGTCTATATCCCCTTCCCGCAGGCAACCCCGCAGGTCGTGCTGATCGATCCGAACGTCTGCCTCAATTTCAAGCGCGGCGTGCTGACGGACAAATGCAAGAAGACCTGCGTCGAGGCCTGCGGCGACCGCAAGGCGATCGATTTCAAGCAAAAGGACCAGCTCCTGGAAATCAAGGTGGGCACGATCATCATCGCCAACGGCTTCCAGACCTTCGACGCAAAACGGGTGCGGCAATACGGGTACGGCGTCTATCCGAATGTCTACACGGCGCTTGAGGTGGAGCGCCTGGTCAACGCCTCGGGTCCGACCTCCGGCGAGGTCATTCTGCGCGACGGACGCCAGCCAAAGGCCATCGGAATTATCCATTGCGTCGGCTCGCGCGACAAGCGGACCAACCGCTGGTGTTCCCGCGTCTGCTGCATGTACTCGATGAAGCTGGCGCACCTTCTCAAGGAGCACACCGACGCCGAGGTCTATAATTTCTACATCGACATCCGCGCCCCCGGCAAGGGTTACGAGGAGTTCTACGACAAGCTGAACGAGGAGGGCGTCCACTTCGTGCGCGGCCGCGTGGGCGAGGTCAACGACTGGGGAATGTCCCCCGAGGAGGAGGGCAAACTCGTCATCCGCGTCGAGGACACGCTTGCCGGATTCGTCCGCCGCATCCCGGTCGACATGGTCGTGCTTGCGACCGGCCTCGAGCCGCAGGCCGATGCCCAGGACGTCCGCCGTCTGTTCAACATGAGCTGCGGCACGGAGGGTTTCTTCCTCGAGCGCCACCCGAAGCTCGCCCCCGTCAACACCTTTACGGACGGCATCTTCATCGCCGGCTGCTGCCAGGGTCCCAGGGACATCCCGGACACCGTCGCCCAGGCCGGAGCGGCCGCCGCGGAGGCGATGGTCCTGATCGACAAGGGCCACGTCGAACAGGAGCCGAACACCGCCTACATTCTCCCCGACTGCTGCGGCTGCAAATCGTGCATTCCGCTCTGCCCCTACACCGCCATCACGTTCGACGAGGCGACAAAGAAAGCGGTCATCAACGAGGCCCTCTGCAAGGGCTGCGGCACCTG
>PMKA01000401.1:0-557 GCA_003157575.1 Opitutia bacterium | reverse complement strand
CCGAAGTTCGAAATCCGAAACAAACGTCGGCCGGTGAAAACCCAGAATCCGTGCCCGAAATTCTAAACAGGCAATGTCAGAGGAGAAACCACACAAACAATACGACCTTGAGGACCGCACATTCGCGTTCGCTCAAGCTGTGCGCGCTTTTGTGCGGCAACTACCCCAGACGTTGTCAAATGCCGAGGACGTCAAGCAATTGGTCAGGGCTTTCGGGTCGGTCGGCGCCAACTACATCGAAGCCAACGAGGCTTTGAGCAAAAAGGACTTCGTCATGCGGATCAAAATCAGCCGGAAAGAGGCCAAGGAAAGCGGATTCTTCCTCCGCCTGGTCTTCACGGCAGACAATAAGGAGCTGGAATCCTCCCGCGCTGCCCTGGCCCAGGAATCGACGGAGCTCACAAGCATCTTCGGAGCGATCCTCAGCAAGAGCGAATAATGGTGAACCATTTCAAACCATTCGTCCACATGCGGTCATCCGGCAGGGTTTTGAACCCTCCCTGCGTTTTACGATTGCGATTGTTTCTGTTTTCGAACTTCGGATTTCGGATTTTCCT
>PMKA01000348.1:2360-2811 GCA_003157575.1 Opitutia bacterium | reverse complement strand
ATCTCATAAAGCCGCGCGCGCACGGCAGGCCTGTCAGAGGCCCGGATCAACGTCGTGTGCAGCGCCAGCATACGATCGGATGCACGGCTGAGCACAAACTCGACCAACCGCGGCCCCAACGTATCCAGAGGACCGGTCAGCACTTCTTCCCAAAACTCCTGCGCGGGGAGCGCTTTGAGAAAAAGCTCTTCCTTCGAACCGAAATAGTGGATCACCAGAGCGGGATCGACACCGACCTCCTGAGCGATCCCCCGCACCGATGTCGACGCATAGCCATCACGCCAGAAGCGATTCACGGCGCAGCGCAGAATCTGCTCGGCCGTCGACCCCGAACGCACAGCAGAAGGTAACGCCGACTCGGCGCGCCTGTCACGGCCAGCCATGGTGCCCACATCCTCCTCACCTGCTACAACCATCAATGGCGACAAGGCTTTTGATGGTACTCAAGCCG
>PMKA01000348.1:0-2329 GCA_003157575.1 Opitutia bacterium | reverse complement strand
AACCTTGAACTGGTGGGCGTCTGGGTGCACTCGGAATCCAAGGACGGCAAGGACGCCGGCACGATTGCCGGCATCGATCCATTGGGCGTGGCTGCGACCCGCGACGACGCAGCCATCCTGGCCGGCGACGCGGACTGCATCATCTACACCGGGCCGGCAACCAGCCGCCCTCGCGAGGCGATCACCGACTTCTGCCGCATTCTCGAATCAGGCAAGAACATCGTCACCACGTCCGTCCCGGGCCTCGTCTATCCACGAGGTTCCATCAAGGCGTCGACCGTGCAGCGCATCGTCGACTCCGCGATAAAGGGTGGCAGCTCGATCTATTCATCGGGCATCGAACCAGGGTTCGGTTGCGATCTGCTGGCCGTCGCGATGGCGTCGATGTCGAATCGGATCTACTCGATCCGAGGCTTGGAAATCACCGACTATTCGCGTGACAACACCGTCTACGAAATGCGGGAATTGTTCGGATTTGGTCAGCCGATGGATTATCAAGGCGGAATCATGATGCCCGGCGTGATCAAGTACGGCTGGGGCGCGGCAGTCACCATGGTCGCCGAAGCACTCGGTGTACAACTGGACGACATTCGGGAAACGTGCGAGTTCGCACCGTCACCGCGGCGACTCGAGACCCTGTCCGGGGTGATCGAACCCGGCACCGTCGCGGCGGTCTGGTTCCGCTGCATCGGCGTGGTCGACGGCCAGGAAGTGATCACGATCGAGCACGTCGACCGGATGGCTGAAGACGTAGCACCGGAGTGGCCGAAGAGCCGGGCCGGCGGCATCGACGGCGTGTGGCGCGTGATGATCGAAGGCGAGCCCAGCTTCGATGCCGAATTCGAAACCGGATTCAACTCCGATGAGGACTCCACCGACCACGGCCTGCTCGCGACCGGCATGCGCGCCATCAACGCCATTCCCTGGGTATGTCACGCCGCCCCCGGCCTGGTCGACGCACTGCACATCCCGCTAACGCCGGCGATCGGTTCGCTTCGGCCACACCGCAACGGAATCCGCACGATCGAGGGTCATCACGACGCCCGGGTGGGAGCGTAAGCGTGTCCTGCTTCCGCAGTCGAACGACGTCGACCAGACTGATAGCGCGTTTGCCGAATTTCCTAACGCATCAATCTGACGCGGGTATAACGTTCGAGCTGTCCTGAGGTTGTCGCGCCACCGCGGAGGGGAGCCCGCAGATGTCGTCGTATGCGATCGCAGCACCGGAGGCTTTCGCCGTAGCGTCGGGGGACTTGACCGGGATCCGGGAGGCGATCAGGGAGGCCTCCACTGCGGCGGCGCCCTCGACGACGGGGATTGCCGCGGCGGCTGCCGATGAGGTGTCGGCGGCCATCGCGAGCCTGTTTGGCAGCTTCGCCGAAGACTTTCACGCGCTGACCGCGGAGACGACGCTGTTTCATGCGCAGTTCGTGGGTACGTTGAGCGCGGCCGGGGCCACCTACGCTGGCGCCGAGTTCCGGAATGTGTCGCTGCTGGTGCAGGGGCTGCAGCAACTGTTCTTCTTCGACCAGGGGATTTTTTCACCCTTCATCTATCTGACCGGGCAACCGCTCTTCGGTAAAGGTGCCGTCGGGCCTTCCGTCACCGGGGCCACCGGCCCCGGTCTGGGCGCGCTGCTCCGCGGCTTTTTCAACGGGACTCTCGGGGCTGGCAGCGGCGGTGTGTCGCAGGGGACCGGGACCCCCGGCGTGGTGACCGGGGTCCGGGAGGGATACTCCTACGTGGAAATTCCGGTCGGTCCCCATGGCTACGACGCCCCGGCGCGCTGGTACTTCCCGACACAGGCAAACGGTACGGTAGATGCCCGCGGTGTCATCTATCTGCAGCACGGCTTCCTTGGAACGGGTGGCTGGTACGGCGATCTGGCCATCGCCCTGGCGGAGCGCACCGACAGCATCGTGGTCGTCCCCACCGTGTCGTCGATTCCGTTGCCGGGCGGCGCCTGGCTCAACGGCACGCAGATGCAGCAGGGCGTCGGCTCGTTGTTCCTGGGCAACGAGACGGCGCTGAACTTCAGCGCGAGCCAAGCCGGTTACCACGGCACACTGCCGCAAAATTTCATCATGACCGGACACTCGGCCGGCGGCGGCCTCGCCACGCTCGCCGCCGGCGATTACGTCGCGGACCTCGGGGCGAACACCGCCAACAATCACCTTCTCGGTGTGGTGATGTTCGACGGGGTGGCATCCAACTCCACGGCCTTCGCGGCTGCAATAGCCAACCTGAAGACGTTGAATATCCCCGACTATGTGGTGGCCTCGCCACCGCAGGCGTGGAACGCTTCCGGTGCCACCACGAACGAACTGGT
>PMKA01000200.1 GCA_003157575.1 Opitutia bacterium | reverse complement strand
GCAACCCGAACAAATCACAGGTGTGCCCTGTGCCGAGCTCGAACGGTAGCCGGAGCCCCCCGCATCGTTCTTCTTTGCCTGACGGCAATTCTTGCAACGTTTTGGGGTCGAATAACCACGTTCCNNTGGGTCTCCTCGTGAGAATTGTACCCCCCTTAAGGCCTTTGTGTGCAAGGAATCTTTTTGAATCTAAAAAACTTGTACTGGGCAGGGTTTGCAGCCCCGGAGAGCGTCCGGGGCGAGACCGGACTGATGGATGCCCTAAAAACCGGGCAAGTCCGCCAAATTGGCTAGATCTCCCACCAATCCAGCAGCGCCATCCGGGGATAATAGAGGCCGGCGAACAGGGGAGCGTCCCCTCCGTGCAGGTTGCGCAGGATGACGGCATAGGCTTCCAACTGGGGGCCAAAACGCTGGCGGAGCCCGGGCAGGGCCTGTTCCGGGTCCAAATTGCCGGCGTGGGTGGTCTTGTAGTCGATAATCCACCAGCAATCGTTACCCTCGGCTCCGGGCGTGGGGCCGGCGCGGAAGACGCGGTCCACGCGCACAGAACGCAGGTCTCCGGTGACGACCCCGGCCCAGGCAGCTTCGCTGGCTGCCTCGGTGTGGGGCGATAAAATCCACGAGCCGATGGGGTCGCGGGAGGCTATAAGCGCCAACTGAAGAGCCTCAGCGGCGATCTGCGAGGCCTGGTGCTGGTCCACGCCGATGGCACGCACCTGGGCGGCGATGCGAGGCTCAAACTGCTGAAGAGCCGAGCGGGCAGTCTGCCAATCGAGCCTGTTGCGCAGGCGAGCCAGCTCTTCGAGCAGCGCGTGGACGGCTGTTCCCAGAGCGCGGGAGAGCAGTCCGCCCTCGTGACGAGTGTAGAGGCTCGGAACGGCTGTTGACGGCGATGAAATTGAGGTTTGAGGGTCGTCGTCTCCCACCCTTTCGCCAGAAAGAAGGCGAAAGGATGGGTCACGGGGCGAGGCTTGATCTTGCTTGGGCCGGTAATCGGCCGGCAGGCGGCGCAGCAGCGTCGGACGGATGGGGGGCGGCATCTCGACCAGATTGCCTTCGCTGGAGGCGGCGAGGGATACGACCTCCTGATTTTTGTCGGATACCGAAACTGTTCTGGCGGTTTTCCACTCCTCGAAGCGTGCTCGAACCTCATCTTCCAGTGCAGGCCAGGCAGTGGCAAGAAGGCTGTTTCCGGGTTCCACCAGGGTGAATTCCCCGTCTTTCTCCTTGCAGGCAGGACGGGCGAAGAGGTGCAGTTCCTCGCGGGCGCGCGTGGCAGCGACGTAGAGAATGCGCCGGGTTTCCTGCGATTCGCGCTCACGATAGACGCGATCAACCCACTCCTTGGCTCGGCCCCGGCCTTCGCGCTTGCGTTGCAGGGGAGCGACCAGGAACTCGGTAATCTCTCCCGATTCGCCGGGTTCGGGTAGCCCACGTTCCAGCCATGTCAGCATCCTGGGCTTGCCACGCCCCGCCGGAGCCTGCAGCTCAGGAACGATGACCACTTCGAACTCCAGGCCTTTGGATTTGTGGATGGTCATCAACTGCACGCCGAAGTTGCTGTCAGCTCCGGGGTCGGGCAGGGCGGTGAGTTTGTCGAGGGCTGCGGAGAAGCCGGGGCCAAGCAGCTCCGGTTCGCCATCCAGCAGGCGATCCAGGCAGCTCCAGAAAAGGTCGAGGTTGGCGTGGGCAGTCGCGTCCACGCATGATGCGCCGCCCAGACGTAGCCAGACGAGTTCCAGCCAGGTTCCCAACGAAGCAGTAGGATTAGCGGCGCGAAGGGCGGGCGCTGAAGCAAGAGAGTCAAGAACGCGCGCGGCGGCCACGCGACCCTGTTCGCTGAGCAGCGGAAGCCGCTCGGCAATCAACTCCGGCAAGGGCTGAGGACGCTGCTCAGAATCGTCGCTGCCGGCAATGCGATGCAGGTCGTCGAGCGAGAGGCCGCACCAGGGAGCTCGCAAAACGCCCAGCCAGGCCACGCGGTCTTGGGGATTGAGCAGGGCGCGGGCCAGGGCGAGCGCGTCGAGAACTTCGGGGCGGGCTGCTAGCTGCTCTAATTCGACGGCGCGAAAGGGAATTCCGGCCTCGCGCAGAGCTTGGGCGATGGGCACAAGGTGGTTCTTGGCACGGCCAAGGATGGCGATGCGGAATTGTTTGTCTTCGCCACGATCATGAGAGAGACGGGCCTGCTCCACGGAACCTTGATGGCTGCGGATCAGGGCGACAATTTCTTCAATCTGCGCTGTGCGAGCAGTTTCAATTTCGCGCGCGGCCTGGGGATCGGCGAATCTGCCGCGCCCGACCTGGGGAACGAAGTCGAGATGAAGCGCATAAGCCGGACCGTCACGGGCGGTCTTCTCCCGCGCCGGTTTGGCCGAAGAAAATGTAATGCCGCTGCCGTCGTCGGTAGCGAAGACTTGTGCGAAGGCGAGGTTGAGCCGCTCGACCAGTCGAGGTGTGGTGCGGAAATTGGCCGTGAGGGAGATGGAGTCGAAGAGCAGCGGATCGTCGTTTGGGATTTCAAGACCAAGGGCTTTGACGCGTGGGAAAAGTTCAGCATCAGCGTCGCGGAAGAAGTAGATGGACNNTGCTGGCGGCGGCTGGTGTCCTGAAACTCGTCGACCAGCAGGTGGCGGATTTTGTCCGAGACGGCAAGAGCTGCGTCGGTAGGGAGATTGTCTTCGCCTCGGAGCACGCGCTGGGCGATCTGCGCGACTTCGGTGAAGTCCACGGCACCAGCCTCTGCGAAGGCGATTTGCAGTTCTCCCGCTGCCTGGCGGAGCAGCGTGAAGCAGGCCTTCACGATCTTCCATTCGTCTTCGGTGTAGCCGGCGGAAGGCAGGTTGCGAACGGCGGCCAGGGCGGCTTCGAGGCCGGGGACGGCGGCCAGCTGTGTGATCAGAGTAGCGAACCGAGCTTTGCCGAATTTACCGCGAGGAGTGGACGGAAAGCCATCGGAAGTCTTCAGACCTTTCTCAGAACGCCAGCTTCCTTTTTGCGTTTGCAGGAATTCAGAGAGTGAAACAAAGAAATCATGAGCGGATTCAATCCCTTCCGGGAACGAAGCTAAGGGAAACTCGGCACATTCCGCCAACTCACGCGGCGAGTATTTGCCCGGCTCTTCACAGGCGAACCGCGCCAGTACGAGCGCTTCGTCGCGCGCGCCGGGAACCTGGTTGATAAGTTCGCTCAATTTGATGAGTGCGTCGCGTACGGCATGAGCAAAGGGCCGCTCCAGCCGCTCTCGGAGCACGTCCCAGTCGGGCTCGTGCTCGAGGACAAATCCGTGCATCCAGCGGTCGCGGCTTTTGAGCATCTCGACCAGCAGATTTTCCATCTCCTGCCAGCCGTTATCGCGCCACTGCAAAAGAATTTCGATAGCCGTGCTGAGAGTCGAGCCGTTCTGGTCGATTTTTCTTAGAGTTTCGCGAGCCGCGCGGCGATAGAGTTCCTCCGGCTGCGGGCTAATGTTGAGGCCTCCACCCAGGCCGGAGAGCAGCGGTTGCTGAAGGGCGAGCTCGCGGCAAAAAGAATCGATGGTGCAAATGCGAAGCTGTGCAGGCAGGTCGAGCAGCTTCCAGCCNNTCGGCGGCGGCGGCGTTGGTGAAGGTGATGGCGACCACCTGGCCGGGCTCGTCCACTTTTTCCAGCAGACGCAGAAAACGGCGTGTGAGCAGATCGGTCTTGCCCGAGCCGGCAGGAGCCTGCACCAGAATGGATTGGTCGCGGTCGAGAGCGCGCTGGCGCTCAAGCTGATCGGGAGGCTCGGGGCGGACAGGTCTACTCATAGTCGTCCTCCTCGCTGCTGGAATCGTCTTCGTCTTCCAGTTGCGCCTCACGCTCCTGAATGCGGCAGAGAGTTTGCAGGCCGCAGCGTTCGCAAGTTTTTTCACGAGGACCGCGAGGGTTTACCTCTGCGCGGCCTGCGATGAAGTCCTTGGCAAGCTGCTGGATGCAATCCCGCCAGCCGAGAAGTTGTTCGAAGGTGAGCTTGTTTTTCGCGAGGGAGCTTGTTGCTTTAAGGTCAGCAGAGAGCGTGGCCGCAGGGTCGAAGACGCGCCCGGCAAATTCCTGATCTCCGGCGCGCACCTTGGCGAAGACCAGCCCGCCGAGTTGCTCCTGCTCGCGGTCGAGAGCGAAGCCCGCGTAGAGCGGCAGTTGAACGTCTTCAGGCCGCGGCAACTCCCACGCGTTGGGC
>PMKA01000356.1 GCA_003157575.1 Opitutia bacterium | reverse complement strand
GTGCGTCGAATCCGTCGCCTGGATTTCGGAGCAGAAGAACACGCTCTCGACCGTACTCTATCTAGCCGCTGCGCTTGCCTATCTCCGCTTCGACGCGTTCCGGGAACGCGGTCCCGCCGGGGCGTGCGGAGCCCGTACGCCGTCGGAGAGCGGCCGCCGGTTGCGCGCGTACTGCCTGGCCACCTTGCTCTTCGTCCTCGCGCTGCTCGCCAAGACCGTGACGGCCACCCTGCCGGCGGCCCTGCTCTTGATCTTTTGGTGGCAACGCCGCCGGCTCTCCTGGCGCCGCGACGTCGCGCCGCTCCTGCCGTGGTTCGTCCTCGGCGCCGGCTGCGGGCTGTTCACCGCGCACTTCGAAAGCAAGCTCATCGGCGCGCAAGGCGCGGATTTTTCGCTCAGCGTCATCGAGCGCGGCCTTTTGGCCGGCCGGGTGTTCTGGTTCTATGTGGGAAAGCTCTTCTGGCCCGCCGATTTGATCTTCATCTACCCGCGCTGGCGTCTCGACCCGGCCGCCGTGTGGCAGTGGCTGTTTCCCGCCGCCGCACTCGCGCTCTTCGCCGCCGCCGTTTTCTCCGCCAGGCGCCGCCCTTGGGGCCGCGGCGTCCTCGTCGTGCTGCTCCTCTTCGCGGGCGCGCTTCTGCCTGTCCTCGGCTTTTTCAACGTGTACCCGTTCCTGTATTCCTTCGTCGCCGATCATTTCCAATACCTCGCCATGCTCCCGGTCCTCGCGCTTGCCGGGATGGCGGGCGCGACCGTCTGCGCAACTTTGCCGCGATGGAGCCGTCTGCTCCTTGCCGGCGCCGTGGCGGTTCCCCTCGGCATGCTCTCTTTCGCGCAGGCCGGCATTTACCGCGACGTCTTCACTCTCTACGAGGCGACCCTGGCCCGCAATCCCGCCTGCTGGATGGCGCACAACAATCTTGCCATAGCCCTGGCCGCCTCGGGGCGCGTTCGGGAGGCGATCCCGCATCTCGAGACCGCGCTCGCGCTCAAACCCGGCTTCGCCCAGGCGGAAAACAACCTCGGCGACGATCTGATGCGGCTCGAGCGCGCGCCGGAGGCGATCCCGCACTTCGAGCGCGCGTTGCGGCTGCAGCCGGACTACGCCACAGCCCATCACAATCTCGGCATCGCGCTGGCGATGACGGACCGCACGGCCGAGGCGGTCCCCCATTTTGCGCGAGCCGTGGAGATCGAGCCGGCCTATGCCGAGGCAGAGCTGGATTGGGCCGTCGCGCTCGTCCAGACGGGCCATTTTCCCGACGCGGTTCCGCATTTCGAGCGCGCCCTCGCGCTCATGCCTGGTTCCGCGGATGCGCAGCTCGCCTATGGACGCGCGCTCGCCGGGCACAATGATTTTGAAGGCGCCGTCGCCCATTGCCGCGCCGCGCTCGAACTCGCGCCCGAGTCCGCCGAAATCCACGTCGCCCTCGCGCTCGCCTTGCGCCGCCTGGGGCGGATCGACGAGGCGAGGGAGCACGAGCTCGCCGCCCGCCGTTCCGGCGAAACTCCTGCGCATTGACCGTTCAGGGAGCCCGTCGGATCTCGTCCTCCATGCTCCCTGGCAAATGGCGTCTGCCGTTTCGCGCAGATTGGCATCATTTCCCTCGGTCGTCCAGTCGTCTGCAGGACGCGAACGCTTCCGCACCGGGGAATTTCAAGGTTGGGCTGGCGTGGACTGGGTCGCAACGGATTGTCCGGCCGGCGTCGGCGACGAGAATGGCGTGATGCGGAACCAGTCGAAGTCAGCGTGGCCGGTCGCGGTGGCGCCCGTTGCGGCAGTGGCGATGAGACCAAAGCGCGCGCCGACCCAGCGGTCGGCAGATGCCTGAAAGGCCCCGCCGATCGGATGAAACGTCTTCTGATCGACACTGTAGTAGAAGCGGCATACCGCCCGGGCATCGAGCGTGACGCGGAGCAGGACAGGGCCTCCCGCGAGATCGATCCCGGCTTCCTCGCGCTCTTCGGCGCCCGGCTCGCTGGCAGCGTTGTTGACGAGCAACACAAGCCGCAGTCCGGTCGCGGTGCTGCGCAAGCCGAGGAGGGCGTAGTGGCAACCGTAAACCGCGAGGCCTGCGGTTTCCCCTGTTAAGGCCGGGGAAAATTCCAACGCAGTTGTGACTTCGAATGCGGGCGCCGGGAATTTTTGAAGGAGGAAATTTGGCGCATCGTAAAGATTCCCGACGGCGGCCGAACCGTCATTGCGCGCAGCGGGCGCCGGAACGCTGCACAATCGCAGGAAACCCTGGCGCGCAGAGAGCGAAAACCAGCCTGAGCGCGGATTTGCGTTCCACTGCCACTGCAGACCGAGGGAAGGTGCGTCAAACCCGTCCGAAGTTTGCGGAACGGAAATCGGCCAGGTGCGGCCGACATCGGGCTTGCGGTGCGCGAGGACGGGCTCGCCCGGACCGCCGTTGCCGGTGTCCGCCCCCATTTTGGGCCAGTCATCCTGCCAGACCATGGGCTGGAGGTGCACAACGCGGCCGAACGGACCGCGGTCTTGGAAATGGAGAAACCAGTCTTCGCCCGAGGGCGTGTCGACCCAGGCGCCCTGATGCGGGCCGTTGACGGGAGTGCGACCTTGCCCAAGCACGATGCGATGCTCGTACGGACCGTGGATGTTCTTGGCGCGAAAAACGGCCTGGTAGCCGTTCACTACGCCACCCGATGGCGCGAAGACGTAATAGTATCCGTTGCGTTTGTAGAGCTTCGGGCCCTCAAGGGTGTGCCAGTCCGGGATCGCGTCGCCGTCTATGATGGTCTCGCCGTTCCCAAGCGCGTGTGTGCCGTCCGGGCTCAACTCCAGGAGGGTGATGCGATTCGAAAGCCCTGTGCGACTTTTCGCCCAGCCGTGGACGAGATAGAGGCGGCCGTCGTCATCCCAGAACGGACACGGATCGATGAATCCCTTGCCGGGCAGAACAAGCTGCGGAGTCGTCCAGGCTCCCGCGGGATCGGTCGATGTCGTCAGATAGATGCCAAAATCAGGATCGGGATAAGTGATCCAGAATCTGCCGGCGTGATGCCGGATGGCCGGGGCCCAGACGCCCTGGCCGTGGCGTGGTTTTGAAAAGAAGCCGGCCGGCTGTTGCTCGGCGAAGACGTGGTTGATGATCGTCCAGTTGACGAGGTCCTTCGAGTGCAGGATCGGCAGGCCCGGCGTGGCATGAAAACTCGACGCCACGNNGGCGAACAACACCGGATTCTTATAAGTGCCGTCTCCTTGATCAGGCACCCATGGGCTCGCGGGAGAATTGACTGCACCAGCTCCGCTCGAAGCGGTTGCGATGATCGCAGTCATAACGGCGTAGAGGATGAAACGCATAAGGCGGCGCGTTGGGACGGCGAAGGCGATTGGAAGGCCGATTGTGGCGCGGGTTCGAGCACAAACGCCGGTTATAGGCGTGGCGCTTCGTCAACAAGCGTGGCGCTTGCGAACGCGGCGAGGGCGGCGCGTCTCCAAAATGCAGCGATCTGTAACTCTCGTGGTTGTTTTTCGTCCAAACTATGTTCAGAAATGACGCTGAGGGTGCGGTCGTGATCCGGGGCGAGCTCCCTCAAGCGCGAGGTTCCGCGAACTTCATGCCGACGATTATGCGCCCATCCTTTCTCTACTCGAGGTCGAGACCGACAACATGCAACCGAGCAAAATGTATTTGTCCTGTTTTATCAGAATGAGCTCCATTTGCGCCATCTTGACGGCGTTTCCATTGGCGGCGGCATCGTCCAGCCCGGAAACCCATCCGAATCTGGCCTGGGATTGGTCGGGGATCATTGGCACCGGGCAAAGCTTGTCCGTAGGCGCGCGCGCCCTGCCGGTCATCTCGACGAGTCAGCCCTACGGCAATCTCAAGCTCTCAACCGGACACCAGCCCTGGCCGATTGATCCGAACGACACCCATTTGACGCTGGTGCCGCTTGTTGAACCGATTGGCCGGCTCGCCCCGATTTATCCCAGTTCCTGGCCGGAGAACATTGACGGCGAAACGCCGCATTCGGCAATGGCCAACGAAATCACCGCCCTGGTCCGCGCGAATTTTAGCCGTGACTTCATCAGCGTTCACTCCGCCGTTGGAGAAGATGGC
>PMKA01000246.1 GCA_003157575.1 Opitutia bacterium | reverse complement strand
ATGGCAATTCCCCGGAGATCGACGCTGCGCGGGCGCTGGAAGGCGGCGACGCGGAAGCTGCGCGAGTTGAGGATGGTAGCGAGCGCGCTCCTCCACACCGGGCACCCGGTGCTGGCGCAGATTGTGCCGGCGCGNNGAGCCGCTGACGCACCCCGATCTGGACGAGATCATTCGCCGCATCCGCCGCACCGGGGCCATTGCCGGCATGATTACCAACGGCTACCTGCTCAACGTCGACCGGATCGAGCGGCTCAACCGCGCCGGCCTGGACCACCTGCAGATCAGCATCGACAACCTGGAGCCGGACGAAATCTCGAAGAAGAGCCTGAAGGTGCTGGACAAGAAGCTGGAGATGCTGGCGCAGCACGCCGAGTTCCACGTGAACATCAACTCGGTGGTGGGCGGTGGCTTCCGCGATCCCAACGACGCGCTGGTGATTGGACGGCGGGCGCTGGAACTGGGCTTTCAATCGACGATCGGGATCATTCACGACGGAAGCGGGCAACTGAAGCCTTTGCAGGCGGACGAGGCCCGGATCTTCTACGCGATGAATCACCGGAAGAAGTCCAACTACGCGCGCTTCGATGATTTTCAGGAGGCGATTGCCGCGGGAAGGCCCAACGAGTGGCGCTGCNNATCGGCTGCGTGCACAGGATCAGCTACATCGACCACTGGCGCGCGCCGCAGACGCGGACGGTTTCGCCGGGCGGGCAGGGGGCGGAAGCGCCGGTGCTGGTGAAGATTCAAACCGGGGAGTGACCTGTAGATAAATAAAAGGCAATAGTTGTAAATATCCCCCCTTAACCGATTCGCAACGAGCGCGAATCGCCGAAGGTGGGGCACCCGCATTTGTGGGGCATCTGGCACTGCATCAGAATGCAGACAGAAACGGCGTCCGCCGCGACGGACGCCATTTTTTGTTGCAGAACCTGATGTGATTATTTGGCGGCGGACTTCTTGACTGCGGCGGGCTTGGCGGGAGCGGTCTTCGGGGCGGAAGCGGTGTCGGCGAGGGCCTGGTCGATCATCTGAAAGAGCTTGGTGCGGTCGAGAACTTCGACGAATGGCGCGCCTTTGCTGTTAGCTGTAACCACCCAGATGGTGGGCGTGTGCTCAATGCCGACGCGCTGGCCGAGGGCGTAGTCGGCTTTGACCAGGCTGGCCAGCGAGCCTTGCGGGTCGATGGCGAAGGGCAGGGCGACGCCGTGGCCGGCAGCGAACTTCTCAGTGAACTGGCGCAGCGAGTCGGGGCTGACGATGGAAACCTGCGCAGCAAAGACCTGGTCGCGGTACTCGTCGCCGAGGTTCTTGCTTTTGGTGTCGAACCAGCGAGCGTTGACGGCGGCCTGGAAGCTCCAATTGTGCATGGGCAGCGGGAAGTCGTGGCGCACCCAGGGAATCCTGTACTTGGCCGCGGCCTCTTTGAGCAACGGGTTGGCGCGGCCGCAGTCGGGGCACTCCATGTCTTCAAATTCGACGATGGCAACGCGGGCGCCGGCGGGCGGACGCAGGACGGAAGGGTCGAGGACTTTGGTTCCGCCTTGTGGAACGCCGAACTGGGCCTGAACGCTGGCGGCTGCTATCAGAAAAAGCGCGGCGGAGGCGAAGGTCAGCAACAGGCCGGCGCGGGTGGGGCGAACGGAGACAGGACGGGCATGGGCAAAGATGCGAGACATAACGGTTGGACGGCTCCTATGGGTCATTGTAACGGGAGAAATTCGGGAACGTCTTTGCGCTATTGCCGGTCGCGTTTTCGGGCNNATCCATTGACGCCATTTGTAGTCGGCGAAGAGCAAGGCGGCAAAGAGGACAACGGCGAGAATGGCGAGGAATATCTTCATGGCGAGTCCAGAGTACAGAGTCAGTTGTCAGTAAAACCCACCCTTGGCGCGGTGAATCGCCAAGGGTAGGGCATCCAGTCTTGCGTTTAGAACATTATCGCCCGACGACGATTACAGTGAAGCTGCCGGGCACAATACTGGGGCGCGGGCGCGGATTCTCCGGCGTAGACGCGGGACGTGGGCCGAACTCGGCTGCGACCAGGTAGACGCGGTCCGTGGCTGCGTCGTAAGCCATGGTGCGGGCTCCGGTCTGGGTGGGCAGGTTCTCGATGGTGGGATAGCCGGGAGCGCCGGCGTCAACCACGGAGAGGATTCCCTCTCTTCCGCAGGAGGCGAAGGCCAGCTTGTCTTTGGCGTCCCATCCGGCTGCATCGGGGCCTTCGCCAATGGCCGGGGTGGCGAGCACCTTGCCGGTGTTGGAGTCGATCACGCCCATCTTCTTGCCGTCGCAGACCGGAAAGAGCCGGCTGCCCTTAACGTCGAAGGCCAGGCCGGAGGGCGATTCGCAGCCGGTCGTGGGCCACTCGGCGGTGAGCTTGTTGGTGTGCGCGTCGAGGCGGACGATCTCGCTCTTGTCTTCAATGTTGTTAAAGACCGTTCCCTTGCCATCGACAACGGCGAACTCGGGTTTGCCGGGCAGTGGAATAGTCGCGACGACTTTACGCGTGGCGGCGTCGATGACGGTAACATCTTTGCTACGCCCGTTGAAGGCCCAGACGGTTTGCGTGGCCGGCTCAAAGATAATGCCGTCGGGGTTGGTTCCGGCAGGAATGGTGGCCACCGTAGCCAGGGTGGCGCGATCAAAAACGACTACAGCGTTGCCGCCGCCATCGGAAATGTAGCCGAAGTTGCCGGTACTGTCAAAGGCCACGCCGTGCGTGCCATGAAGGCCGGTGATGCTGCCTACCGGCTTGCCGGTTTGGGTGTCGAGAACATCGACGCGCGCGCCGCGGGTGAGGTAGAGGCGGTGAGCCGGGGAATCGACGATCAGGTAATCCCAGCCGCCGTCGC
>PMKA01000540.1 GCA_003157575.1 Opitutia bacterium | reverse complement strand
ATGCGCACCGCGTGGTGATCACCATCCTGATCGATCCCAAGGCCACCCGCCCGCAGCTGGAGGGCATGCTGGTTTCCGTCAGCGGCGTCTACACGCTGCAGGGCAACTCCGTCCCCAAGCCCGGGCACATCGCCCTCTGGGTTTCACGGCTGGATGATCTCAAGGTATTAAAACCGGGGCGCTCCGCCCAGGCCGGTTTCCTGAACCAAGACGCCCCCGGCCAACCCGGCAGCGCGGAAGCGAAGGGCTCCGGGCTGGTTCGTTCGGCAACCGAGGACGGGGACGCGTTCCTACCGGATGTCGGGCGATTCTACGTCGTGGCGGAGGACAATCCCGCCCGGCGCTATCGCTATTCCTGGGACCTGGATGTCCTCTATTACGACCCGGATTGGAAACTCCTGTGGGTCGAAAACAACGGCAAACCGGATTTCATTCCTCCCGGTGACGACCCTCTGCCGATCAAGGCAGGACAGCGCGCCCGATTCGAAGGGGAGATCGTTCCGGCCGAGGGCCTGTCCCTCCAGGGCGCCCGGCTGACCCTGCTCCCGCCTCATTCCAATATCCGTCCTTTGGAGACGAGAGGCGCGGTCGCCGACAATGGTTGGTTTCACAATCGCCTCGTCTCAATGGAGGTCATCGTCGACCGGCAAAGCGAACCCGACTCCAATCATCTTCTGCTCGAGGCCAGCGCCGAAGAAATCCATGTGGTGATGCGCATCCTGGTCGACCCCAAGGCGCCGCGACCGCAGCTGGAGGGAGCTTTCGTCTCCGCGACGGGCATCTACGCGGGTGTAACCAATTTTTCCGGCAAACTCACGAGCATCTCCCTCTGGGTCCCCCAGCTCGGAAATCTGAAAGTGCTCAACTGGCTCTCCAACGACCCGAGGTTCGACCGACCGGCCATTGCCATCGATGAGATCTCCAAGCAGCCCAACGGCACCCCGGTGAAGGTGATTGGAATTGTCCATTCATTCGACAGCGCCGATTCCACCCTGACGCTGCGTGATGCCACGGGGCAGGTTCAGATCTCCACCGCCCAGTCCAACAAGATCGGCCCCGGGGTGGAGCTGGAAGCGATTGGAAACTGCGAGTCGTCCGGCGTGTTGTGGCGTCTGCGCAACGCCATCGTCCGGCTTCATCCCCGGACCGGCGTGTCGGGTGACGAGCAACCACCCGGGCTGACCACCACCCTTCGTCTGGCCGATCAGGTGCTGGCCCTCAAACCCGACGAGGCTAACCGGGGCATCCCGGTGCAGATTTTTGGGGTCGCCACCTGGGTCGACCCGGCGGGAAATTCCATCTTTGTCCAGGACGTCTCGCGGGGCGTCGAGGTGCGCATCCCGCCCGAGCAGCACCGCCCTGCGACGCTGCCTTACTCGGTCAGCATAAAGGGCCATACCGCCCAGGGACCCTTCGCCCCCCTGGTGATCTCATCGGAGGTCCTCTGGCATGATCCGATGGGCGCGCCCGAAGCCAGGTCCGTCACCCTCGAACAACTGATGACGGGCGGCGAGCATGGGCGCTGGGTTGAGGTCTATGCCTATCTCCGCAATGTGTCGCACGCGGCTGGGGCCACCCGGCTCGATCTCACGGCCTCCACCGGGGAATTCACCGCCGAGCTTCCCCCCAACACCGAGGTGGCCGCGGGGCCGGGCGCCATCCTGGGCGTGCAAGGCGTCTGCAGCGTGGTGCCGGACAGCCGCCGCAAACTCGTCGCCATCAAGCTGCTGGTCCCCGCCGCCGCCTGCATTCGCGTGGTGAAGCCGGCGCCCCAGGACCCCTTTGCCGTCGAGGAAGACTCCGTGGCCAGCCTGCGGGAGTTCACGCCCGCGAATTCCTTCCTGCGGCGTATTCGCACCAGTGGTACGGTCCTGTTGCACTCACCCGGGCGCTTCATCGCCATGCAGCAAGGCTCCGAGGCGCTTTTGGTGCTATGCCGGGACGGCGTGAAGCTGGAACCGGGAGATCGCATTGAAGTGGTGGGCATCCCGGGACGGGAGGGCCCGCGCCTCGTCCTGCGCGATGCCAGCTGCCGGCGCACCCAGGGGGGAAATCAGCCTTCTCCCCTGGTCCTTTCCGGCCCACTGATCCACGACAGCGCGATCGATGGCCACCTCGTCAGTCTAAACGCCACGATCATTAGCATCCAGCAAAGGGCCCAGGAGACCTCTTTTACCCTCCAGTCAGAGAATCGTTGGTTTGAGGCCCCCCTCGCCACCCCTTCCACCAAGGAGTCCCCCGCACAAATCGGCAGCCAGGTGGCTGTCACCGGGGTGTACCGGACCAAATACGACGAATATAGTCAGCCGATCGACTTCACGATCTTGCTGCGCTCCGAGGCCGACTTCAACGTGCTCAAACCACCTCCCCTCTGGACGGTCGGGAAAGCCCTCTTCGTGGCCGCCGTGCTGCTGGTTCTGGTCGTGGCCGGCGTCAGTTGGGTCGTAGTGCTGAGACATCGTATCCAGCGTCAGACCATTCTCATCCGCGAGCAGTTCGAGAGCCAGGCGCGGCTCGAGGGTGAGCTGCAACGGGCGGCCCGCATCGAATCCCTCGGTCTTCTCGCCGGTGGTATCGCCCATGACTTCAACAACCTGCTCACCGTGATTCTCGGCAACATCTCCTTTGCCCTGACTGAAAGCAAAGTTGTCGAAGCCGCCGGGGATGTCCTCCAAGACGCCAAGCTCGGAGCCCAGCGAGCCCGCGATCTGACGCAGAAGTTGCTCACGTTCTCCAAAGGCGGCGATCCCTTCCGCACCACCGTGCAACTGGCAGACCTGGCAAAGGAAACCCTCATCTTTGCGCTGCACGGCTCGAACGTGAGCAGCAATATGTCTGCCTCGCCAGATTTGTGGGACGTCGAGGCTGATCGCACCCAGATCGGTCAGGTCATCCAAAATCTTACGATCAATGCCATTCAGGCCATGCCCACGGGTGGCGAAATTCGCGTCGTGCTGGAGAACACCGTGGTTGCTGAAAATTCCATTGGAAGTCTGGCCGCGGGAAAATACGTGCGTCTCACTGTTGCCGATACCGGAGCCGGCATTGCTCCTGAGCTTCTTCCCAAGGTCTTCGATCCCTATTTCACGACCAAAACGCTGGGAACCGGCCTCGGCCTCGCGACCGTGTATGGCATCGTCCGCCAATCGAGCGGACAGATCTGGGCCGAGTCGGCCGCCGGCAGCGGCACTAAGGTGTCCGTTCTGTTGCCGATGGTTGGGGACGTACCAGAGCCGACTGCGATGTCTCCGCACGCTGCTGTGCCGGACATCGGCGAGGGATCATGCATCCTCGTCGTAGAGGACGATGCCGCCGTTCGCGCCCTCGTCGTGGCTACGCTCGAGCACGCGGGCTACCACGTCCTGGTGGCGGCATCTCCCGCCCAGGCTGCGGCCCTGTCCGGTGGCCTGGCCGAGTCGATCGACCTGCTGCTTACCGACCTGGTCATGCCCGGAGGGAACGGGCGGGACCTGGCGGAGCGGCTGCTCGTCAGTCGCTCGTCGATGCGGGTGTTGCTCATGTCGGGCTACGATGCCGCACCTCCAGAAGGCCACCGCGACGGCTTCCGTTTCCTTGCCAAGCCATTTGGCGCCGACGAGCTCGTTGCCGCCGTGTGTTTGGCTCTGGCGGCCGAGGCCTAGCCGCCGCTCTCGGCTCTACCCCGCCGACGCCATCGGGGCGGCGAGCGCCCGGCCGTCATCCACCTCGATCGGGTCTCCGCAAGACGTGGCTGGCGCCTGGGCGCACGTTTGCTATCGTGGCCGCATGGATCGCCGCCCCCAGGACCAGCCGGATGCCGCCGGCGCAGCCGCGCCGATCACCGCCCGGTGGCTCGGTCGAACCGGTTATCGCGACGCCTGGGATCTCCAGCATCGTCTCGTGGCCGCCCGCGCCGCCGAAGCGATCGGCGACCAGCTGTTGTTGCTCGAGCATGAGCCCGTCCTGACCCTGGGCCGCCATTCGGACCCGAGCCACGTCGTTGCCGACGAGGCGGAACTTGCGGCGCGGCACATAGAGCTGATCAGGACGGAGCGTGGCGGCGAAGTGACCTACCACGGCCCCGGCCAGCTGACCGCCTATCCGATCGTCCGTCTGGCCGACCGCGGGCTCTACATCCGATCGTTCGTTCGGGCGCTGGAAACG
>PMKA01000363.1 GCA_003157575.1 Opitutia bacterium | reverse complement strand
CCATCATTCCGAGGGATTCCAATTCCGCCGGACCCGATGCCACGCGCGACACGAAATACCACACTTTCAGCGCGTTCTATGACAACCAGCTCACCGACCAGTTTTCGATCGAACTCGCGGTCAACCACCAGAGCACCGATTTCCTCGGCTACGATGCCAACGGCAGCCGGGCGACAACCTATTACGGCGACAGCAGCGAGCTGTGGGGCGATGCCAGCGCGGACCTCCCCGACGGGAAGGTCAACCCCAATGCCGGCAAGCTCTATCTGGAAAACAATTGGACCCGGCGCCAGCAGACGGACCATGCGACCGCCGTCCGCGCAACGGCATCGTACGAGTTCAAGACAGGCGGTTGGTCCCACTACCGGGTGGCCGGGATGTATGAACATTCCTGGCGCAACTACAATATCACCGAGGATTGCGAGGCGTACCTGAACATGCCGTACGACAGCACGACGGCCGAGGCCGATGTCAACCGGGTCTATCTCCGTCACTATTTCACGCCCGGCGACGCCTCCGACATCCACGTCCTGTCCTGGCGCACGCCGGTGGCGGGTGCGGGATGGGTCCCGGACCAGTATATCGACAACTCCAGGCAGGGGCAGGATACGCTGATGGCGGGATTGCAGGCCTACTTCCTTCAGGACCGCCTCGTGGGGACCGCGGGCTTTCGCTCCGACACCATGGACTACACCTGGGACCCGAGCGGGCGCGATGCGACGACCAAGCAATGGACCCTAAATCCGGCTGAGGAGATGACTCACAATTTCGATGCGCATACGCTGACGCTGGGCGCGGTCGGACACGTCACCCAGCAGATCTCGCTCTACGTCAACCATTCGGACAGCCGCGACCTCCCGAATGTCCATCTCCACGTGATTGGATCGGAGATCCCGCCGATGATCGAGGCCCAGGGCAACGACGCCGGGTTGAAATTCGACTTCTTTGGCGGCAAGTTGTATGCGACGGCTGGATACTATACGACGAAGCAGCAGCATTACGCGGACTGGGGCGACATCCAGACCAGCGTGACGGACCTCAACACCAAGGTGCTGGCGGCGCTGCAGTCCGCCGGCCTGATCACGGCGGCGGACGTGACGTCCCACACGATCAATGCCAACGGATACCTCGAAGACCACAACTCCAGCGGCTGGGAATTCCAGGTGGTTGCCAATCCGACCCCGAACTGGCGCATCTCCGCGAACTTCTCCATCAACAAAGTCATCAACAAGAACGCCATGACGGAGGTGAAAGCCTGGGCGGACACGAACACCGCCTACTGGCTGGCCAAGGCGGCGTCCCAGGGCGGGACAAATTTCCCCCTGGCGCCCGGAACGACATGGGATTATCTCGGAAAGGAAATCGGCTGGCTGTACGACAACCACATCAACAACGTGGTCGCGCTGGACGACACGCAGGCGCGGGGCGAGCGGAAATACGGCGCGAACCTCTATACCAAATACACGTTTGACCACGGTCCGCTGAAGGGCTTCGGGATCGGTGGCGGCGGCCGGTATCAGAGCGCCAACGTCCTGGGGTTATACAACGGCGCGGTCCGCAACGGGCGCGATCTGTTTCTTGCGGACGGTTCCCTGGAATACTCCTGCAAGGCCGGTTTCATTGGACCGAACGCGACCCTGGATTTCCAGTTGAACGTCAGCAATCTCTTCAACACGCGGAAATACCAGATCTACACGCTCGCCTGGTGGGACACGACCTCGACGATTCCGGAGCGGATCGGCCTGCAGGAGCCCCGGAAATACACGCTGTCCGCGACCGTCAGCTTCTAGCGATCGGGGATGGATCATGGTCAGCCCGGTCTGCGGATGTTTTCAGCAGGCCGGGCCTGCCAGCGCCTTGAACAGGCCGCGTCCCCTGGTGTAGTGATCGGAGGAGGTCTGTGTGACCGCTGCCGCTGCCGTTTGCCTTTGATGCAATGATCTTCTCGTAATCCGTTCCGATGGAAGCCCCGCGCACAACGCACGTTTCAACTGCCGCAAAGACCGCTTTGGGGGTCGGGACGCTCGCGTCGTTTTTCGGCTACGTTGGAATCTACAGCATGGCCGCGCCGGTCTACCAGATGACCCTTGGCGTGAACCCGGGGTTGTTGGGAATCGCCCTCTGCATTCCACGGGTGCTCGACGCATTCTTCGACCCGGTGATGGGCAAGATCTCCGACAACACCCGTTCGCGCTGGGGGCGCCGGCGCCCCTACATCGTGCTCGGGGCGGTGATCATGGGCATCACCTACGGCCTGGTCTGGATGGTGCCGGCCGGCTGGTCCGAGTTCGCCAAACTGACGTACTTCGTGCTGTCTTCGATCCTCTTCTTCATCGGGTACACGATCTTCGGGGTGCCGTATTCGGGTCTCACCTACGAGATCACGCCGGACTACAACGAGCGCACGAGCGTGATGGCATTCTGCTCGTTTTTCCAGAAGGCCGGCGAGCTCGTCTACAAGTTCATTTTCCCCCTTTCGCAGATCGCCTTCTTCGCCTCGAAGCTTCAGGGCGTGAGGGTGGTGAACTGGATGGTGGGCCTGGTCTTCATGACGGGAATCGGGATGCTCCCGGGCCTGCTGGTGCGCGAGAGGTTCCAGCACGTGGCGGAGAGGCAGGCGCCGGTGAAGCTCTGGGCCAGCGTGCGGGAGGCAGTGCGGTACCGTCCGTTTTTCATCCTGATCATTCTCACAATCCTGAACGTGCTGGCGGGGATGTTTGCCAGCAGCCTCGATGAATATGTCCTGGTCTATTACATGTTCCACGGCGACGTGCTCACCGGAACCCTTTGGAAGGGCTTTCTGTCGGCGGGTTATGCCATCGTGGGGTTTGCGGCGATTCCGGTCGTGGTCTGGATCTCCGGCCGCCTTGGGAAACGCCGGGCGTTGATCGCGATCTATGGCCTGACGTTTGCGGGCGGCATCGCCAAATGGTTCGTGTTCTCCCCCGGGCATCCGTGGTTGATCTTCCTCGATCCCGTCTTCTGCGGGCCGATCTGGATTGCGGTCAACGTCCTCATGGCCTCGATGCTGGCTGACATCTGCGACGAGGATGAACTCGCCTCCGGTCAGCGCCGGGAGGGGATGTTTGGCGCGATCTTCTCGTGGATACAAAAGATGGCGGTTTCGCTGTCCTTCCTCGGAACCGGGTTCACGCTGGTGCTCTCGGGCTTCGACCAGAAGCTCGGCGGGCAGCAGGCGTCCGGGACATTCACGACGATGCGCCTGTTTCTGGTCGGGTCGGCGTCGGTCACGGCCGTCCTGGCGATGGTGACGTTGCGGTATTACACATTGACGGCCCAACGGGCGGAGGAGACGCGGCGGGTGCTGGAAGCCCGCCGCTCCAGGACAGGCGGAAGCGCGGAACAAGGCGTGACTCCGCTTCGGCAAGACCCGGGTCCGGCATGAATATTTCGACCAACAGCCGGCCGGTTGCGGTCCACGACAATCCACCCGGGCTGCGCGAATCCGCGGCTTGCGGGCGTGGGCACGGCTGGTGGACTCCATTGTTGCTTGGCACGGCTGCGGTTTTCCTGGGCAGCCCAGCCAGGGGAAGCCAGGTCGCGACGCCTGACGCATCCGTCGAGATTGCCGTCGATCCCGATCGCAAGGGAGACGCGGTGCCCGCGCATTTTCTCGGGATGAATCTCAGTTACTTCAACGACACCGCTGAAATCTGGCGGACGGGCGGCATCGCCGAGTCGCTCCGGTACGCCGGGATCAGGGCGCTGCGGTACCCCGGCGGCCAGGAGACGTCGTTCTTTCATTGGCGGAGTCCGGGCGTGAATGGCTATGAGGATCTCTGGGACGATCCCAAGGTGTGGGGTTCCGCCGTCGGACGGGGAAGATTTCAGGCCACATGGGTTCCTCCGCAGGATTGGGCGGGCAACAAGCGGTTCATGGATTTCGACCGGTACATGGCCTGTTGCCAGGCGCTGGGCGCCGAGCCGGTCGTCGGTCTGAATCTTTCGTCCGGCCGCAAGCACCACCGGCGGGAGGACGGGCTCGCCGAGGCGCTCGACTGGCTGCGCTACTGCAAGCAGCGCGGCTACCAGGTCACCTATTGGTATCTGGACAACGAGCCATGGAACGTGGAAGCGAACATCACGATGTCCGACCAGGACTACATCGAGGAAATCCTGGATTACGGTCGTGCGATCAAGAAGGAGTTCCCTCAGGTGCGGCTGATCGTCAATCCGCTGTCTTCCGCCCAGATTGGAGACTGGACCCGCCTTGAGAATTTCGTCCGCGCGACGGGGGACGTCGTCGATTTCGTCGATGTCCACTATTACTGGGAATGGGGGCGCTCGTCACGCGCCCGCTGGGAGGCGCGGACGCCCATGGAAAGCAGCGACCAATGGAAGCCTGCCGCCCAGGTCATGACCTACCGGGACGAAATTGCCCGCGTGCGGGACGCGTGCGCCAGGGCCGGCCATCCGGGGATCGGGGTCACGGTGTTGGAATGGAACATCGGGCCGGGCAAGGACAGCTGGCAGTTTCCGCCGGCGTTGAGCGCGCTGATCCAGGCGGAGATGTTGATGCAGTTCATTGAGGCGCGGGTTGAGATCGCCTGCCTGTGGCCCCTGGTCTGGCGCTCAAACCCGGCGGTCTGGCCGGGCGCGGCGCGGTTTCCGAGCATTGTGACCGGCGGTCCTCCGTTTTCGCGGACGCCATCCTGCAACATGTTTCGCATGGTCTCCTCGCTGGCAGGATGCAACCGGGTGTCCGCGGTCGCCAGCAGGACGGATGTTCCGGCGCTGGCATTCTTGCCGCCAAACGGCCGGCAGCTCCGCCTTCTTGTGCTCAATAAATCTCCGGTTGCCCGCCGCGTGGTGTTGCGCGCGCCGGAGTCCGGGGAAATCCCGATTGTCTTGATCGGGACGATTTCGCTCGCAACGGAAAAGGCGCCGTCGCGGACGGGCGCGGATGGGAGCGGACCGGCAGGACAGGTGGTTCCGCCGATGTCCTTCAGTTTGATCGCCGCGGAACTGGCCGAAATCCGCCCGGCCGGGGGGGCAAATCGATGACCCCCACGCCTGCAACGCCCGCGGCCAGGACAGGCGCATCCGCCGACCGGGATTGCCAAGCGCATCCGGCGCCGCCACACTTGGCGGCAACCGAGTCGAATGCGGCAGCCGAGCTGCCCGCCGCATCGCGATGGCCCATGAGCCCCAACAAATCCGAGTCCCGCCCCGGAAAGCGAGCCACGATCTACGATCTGGCGCGGCTGGCCAAGGTGTCGCCGGGCACGGTGAGCCGCGTGCTCAACAACCGCGACAAGGTGAAGGCGGATACTCGCGAACGCGTGCTGCGGTGCGCCCGCGAGCTGAATCTGAAGCCGCAGGCCTCGGTTCGCGCCCGGCAGTTTGCGATCCTGTCGGAGCCGACCTTCACCGACCGGATTGAGGGCTATGCAGCGACGCTGACGGCCCATCTTTCGTTCGCATTCTCCCGGCGCAATGTCGGTGTCGTGCTGCCCACGGACCCGTTCGAACAGCTGCCCGGGAGCTTCCTGGACGGTGTCGTGGCGGTGACGTACGAGCACCGCCTGCTCGCGTTGCTTGAGAAGCTCGAGGCGCGGATGCCGGTGGTCTACATGGACCGCTTTGAACTGCCTGAAGGCCACAGCGCCGTCTGTTCCGATCATTACAACGCCGGGTACCTGGCCGCCCGGCATTTTCTGGCGCGCGGACGTCGCCGGCTCGCCTTTCTCGGCGCGGACGTCGCTCCGTTTCGCGAACGCTTGCGCGGGTACAGGAAGGCGATGGAGGAGGCGTCCGTCCAGCCGGACGAGCGGCTGCTTCTGCTGGTCGGCCGCGAAGTGAGCAATCTGTCCGTGATCACGCGCGTCGTGCGGGCCGGGGCGGATTGTATTTTTGTGCCCGGATCCAGCTTTCAGGCGATCGAATGCCTTCATGTTCTGAGTTATGTCATGGGCATCAAGGTGCCCGAACAAATCTCCCTGATCGGAGGCGAGAACGCAGGGATATCGGCGCTTCAGAACCCGCCGCTGACGACCATCGAGGAGCCGTTGAAGGAGATGGCGGAAAAGGCGGTTGCGATGATCGAGCGGCTGACGGCGGGCGACCGCACGGCCCGGAAGAACCTGATCCTGCCGGTTCGGTTGATCGAACGTGATTCGGTGGCCTGAGCCCGCCGGCTTCTCTTTTTTGCACCCGGGATCAAATAGTGTGATTAGAATTGAAATAGTAACAATCGCCGCCGGAACCGCTTCTCTGCCGCATGTCAACCTACCTCAGTCTTGATCGCCAGTGGCTGTTCCGTCGCGAAGGCGAGGACCGGGCGGCGGCGCAGTGGGAGACGGTGGACCTGCCGCACAGTCCGTTCATCAGCGACCTCGACGGCCAGGAACACTGGCTCGGGTTGTGCCGGTACCGGCGCATGCTCGACCTGGGCGCACCGTTGCCCGGGCGGCGCTATTTCCTGCAATTTGGCGCGGCGATGCAGGCTGCGCGAATTTTTCTCGATGGAGGGGAGGTCTTCCGTCACGAGGGCGGCTACCTCCCGTTCGAGATCGATGTGACGGAGCACATTTTCGTCGCGCACGGGCACTGCGCGCTCGAACTCGAACTGGACAACCGTTGGAATCCCGACATCCCGCCGGGCAAGAAGCTGGATGAGCTGGATTCGTGCTGGTACGGCGGCCTGTACCGCGACGCGCGGGTGAGGATTGCCCCGGAACTCCACATTACAGATCCGGTCGGGGCCGCGGTGGAAACTGGAGGAGGGGTGTTCGTCCGGACGCTGGAGGCATCGCCGGAACAGGCCGTCGTCCGGGTCCGCACTCATGTGCGAAACGCCGGCACGGAGCGGCGGCGATTCCAGCTTCAGGTCGCAATCGGCGACGCGGAAGGCCGCGAGGTCGCCCGGCAGGTGATTTCGTCGCTCGATCTTGAGGCCGGCGGGAGCCGGCATTTTGAGTGCGATCTGGCGGTCACGGCGCCGGCGCAATGGAGTCCGGACCGGCCGGTGCTCCATCGCGCCACGGTTGCGGTTGCCGGCGCGGAAGGGGAGCCGGTCGATGTGGCGACGGTTTGCTTCGGTATCCGACGGATTGCGTTCAGCCGGTCGGGAGGTTTCCAGATCAACGGCAGGCGGATGCGCCTGCGCGGCACCAACCGTCTGCAGGAATTCCCCTATGCCGGTTATGCGGCTCCGCGCGCCGCCCACTACCGGGATGCGCTGAAGATCAAGGAGGCGGGTTTCGACTACGTCCGCCTGGCGCACTATCCGCATTCGCCCCACTTTCTCGACGCGTGCGACCGGCTCGGGATCGTGGTGATGGCCTGCATTCCCGGCTGGCAGTTCATGGGAGGAGCGCGCTTTCAGGAGGCCTGTTTCGAGAATGCGCGCCAGCTGATCCGGCGGGACCGCAACCATCCCAGCGTCGTGTTGTGGGAGCTCTCGCTCAACGAGACCGGGATGGATGAAGGGTTCATGGAGCGGATGAGGGAGATCGGCCATGAAGAATACCCGGGCGACCAGATGTTCACCTGCGGATGGATCGACCGCTACGACGTGTACATGCATTCCCGGCAACACGGCCAGATCCACCGCTGGGCCAATGGCGACAAGGCCCTGGTCGTGGCGGAATATGGCGACTGGGAGTATTACGCGGCCAACGAAGGTTTTGACCAGCGGACCGGGAGCGGTCTGCTCGCCGATTGGGCGAACAGCCGGAAATCCCGTGCGGACGGCGAGCGCGGCATGCGACGCCAGGCCTGGAATCACATGGTGGCGCTGAACGACACGCTTGCGTCGCCTGCGGCGTTTGACGGCCAGTGGGCGATGTTCGACTATGCCCGGGGTTATCATCCGATCCGGGCCAAGGTCGGGGTGGCCGATGTTTTCCGGCTGCCTAAATTTTCCTACTATTTCTACCGCAGCCAGCGCGACCCCTCCGAGAACGGAGACAACTGGGAGGGGGGGGCGGTGGTCCATATTGCCTCCCATTGGACGCCCCGGTCCGACTGCCGCGTCCTGGTTTTCAGCAATTGCGAGGAGGTGGAGCTGAAGCTCAACGGCGTGTCGCTCGGTACGCGGACTCCCGAGCGCACCTGGGAGACGCAGCACCTTCCGCATCCTCCATTCTTGTTTGAGGCGGTGGCGTATGTGGTCGGCACGCTGGAGGCCATCGGCCTGATCGCGGGCAGGCCGGTGGCGCGGCACCAGGTCTCGACGCCGGGAGCGGCGGCGGCGCTTGAGCTGGAGGCCGGCAACGCGGGGATTGTGGCCGCCCCGGGGGAACCCGACCTTCTCTTCATCCACGCGTCGGTCCAGGACGCCGGCGGCACATTGTGCATCGATGATGGCGAATGGGTGGATTTTCGCCTGGAGGGCGCCGGGTGTCTGCTGAGTCCGGGCCGCATCAAGGCGGAGGCAGGCGTGGCGACGGCGGTGGTGGGCGTGCCGGCGGATTCCGCCGGGTTCGTGGTGCATGCAACCCGCGGCCCGCTGGCGGGGGTCATTCGCATTTGACCTTGCCCCGGAAGGAATCTCCGGTAGGTATCGCAGGCATCGACACACCGCATGATCTGTCACCGCCGCAACGGCACCAACCCCTGACCCGCTCGACGGGCGACCGGCTTGAAGATCGGATTTCTAGGCGGCAGTTTTGATCCGGTGCATTTCGGACACCTGCTCGCGGCGCAGGATGCCTGCGAGAAGTGCGGACTCGACCGTCTGTTTTTTGTGCCGGCCGGGCAGGCGCCGCTCAAGCCGCAGGAGATTCAGGCAGGTTCCGTGGACCGTCTCGCGATGCTGCGCGCGGCCGTGGCAGGCGACGGCCGGTTTGAAATATCCGAGGTGGAACTGAAGCGCGGCGGGGTGAGCTACACCATCGACACGGTCCGCCATTTTCGCGTTTTGTTTCCAGACGATCAGCTGTACTGGATCATCGGCGCAGACCAGCTGCCGAGGATGAACCTGTGGAAGGATGCCGCTGAACTCGTCCGGATGATCGAGTTCATATTTTTGGAGCGACCGGGGCATCCGGCAANNCTGATCGAGATCAGTTCCAGCGAAATCCGAGACCGGTCGCGGAGGGGCCTTTCCCTGCGATATCTTTGTCCGCAAGGAGTCATCTCCCACATCGAAGCCCGAAGTCTGTACCGCAAAATCGCATGAAGAAGAAAATTAAAACATCAAGGAATAGCGCAGACAAGTCCCTTCCATTGCTGAGGTCGATTATCCGCACTCTCGATGACAAGAAGGCGGAAGATCTGCGTGTGTTG
>PMKA01000181.1 GCA_003157575.1 Opitutia bacterium | reverse complement strand
AGCCTCGACTACCGCCTGTTTTACGGAAAGATGCCGATGTCTACTAAGTCCGGTGCGGGCGACTACTTCAACAACGATATGCCGTATCCTAAAATGACGATTGGCATAGATAACGTTGTGGGTGGATCTTTATTCTGGAACACCCCCATTAAGGGGCTCCGCGCGGGCTATTCGTTCAGCAGATTCAAGAACTTCTCATCGATGCAAGATCTGTCGTCAGTCCCGGGAATTCCATTTCCCATGATGTACAAAACCGCCCCTCATTATGATCGGCATCTTCTATCGGTCGAGTATACCTACGGCGATTGGGTGTTTGCCGCAGAAGCTGGCACAGAAAAAGCGGACTATGAAATAGCTTTCCCAGGCATACCTCCGGCCCTCATCATGCATTTTAAAAGCAAGTACGGCTATGCCTCGGCTGCCCGCCGCGTGACGAGTTGGTTGGAGTTGGGTGCATACTACAGCTGCTCGTTCGACACTCAGTACCAGGAGACATTGACCAGTGCTCCCATGACCATCATCCCCGACTTGCACCAGAGTGACTACGCCGTCAGCGCCCGCTTCGACCTCAACGACCACCTGATCTTCAAACTCGAAGGCCACTACATGGATGGCTCCGGGAAGCTGTTCAATACCCCGAGTCACCCCCAGCCGGTCTCCACCCGCGACAACTCTTGGATGATGCTCGCCGCAAAGATCACGTACTCGTTCTGAGCCAACCCACCAACAACGGCTATCTCATGAGAACATCAATCAAGCGAGTTCTCCTCGCCACTGCGGTTATCGGGCTGTCTATGTTCCTCCACGCCGAACCAATACTCTTTGGCAACAATGCGCTGGCCGGTCAGTCGCTCGATGCCGAATCCGTCAAAGCCGTTCTGCTGGGCAAGAAGGTCTCACTCGGCGGAACGCGCGTCGTGATCGTCATCGCCAAGAGCGGCGACTCACAGGATCAATTCCTGCAACAGTTCGTAGGCATGACGACCAGCCAGTTTCAAAACCACTGGCGCCGTCTGTTCATGACCGGCGGCGGCTCCGCGCCCAAGGTCGTCGAAACCGAGGCCGACGCAGTCAAGCTCGCAAGCGAAACGGCCGGCGCCGTCGCCATCGCCGACAAGGCCGGTGCTTCCGGGCTGATCGTGCTTGCCACAGCAAAATAGAACGCTTCCGGCGGCGCGCCCTGATCGGGCCTCCGCCGGATAATCCAATTACATGAATAACCACAAAACCACTTCGAATCTGCGCCGAACCATGGTGCTGATCAACGTGTGCTTCGTGCTGGTCGCCCTCGGAGTCGGCGGGGTGGCTGCAATCTCCCGTCACTTTGCTCGCCAGGGCGAGCAGCAAACCGAGACGCTCACAGGCCGGTTCCTGCCGGGTCTTGTCACCCTGACGCACCTGCAGGAAGCCACGCTCAAGCTCAACGGCATCATTCTGCAGTTTGCGCTCGGCAAGGACGAGACGGCCATGAACACCCAGAAGGCGGCCTTCCAGGCCCAGTTGACCAACATCACGCAATATGTCGGTGAGCTGAAAGCCGCGGACGACAGCGAGCAGACTCGCGCGTTGGTGACGGCCTTCACCGGGGCGGTGCAGGCCTACCGCGCCGCGGGGGAAAAAATGCAGGCTGAGCTTAAGGCCAGCGATTTTGAAAAGGGCATGGCGACGCTCGACAGGGAAGTGGCGGCCGGCCGGCAAGGCGTGGAGACGGAGTTGCGCGCCCTCAGCGAGCACTTCTCCCAACTCTCCCACGATGCCGGAGAGGCAACCAACATCCTCATCGTACAGTCGAGCCGCTTTGGCACCGTCGCATCCAGCGTCCTCCTTGCAGTCATCGTGCTCTTTATGGCGGTGGCGTTGACCGGTGCGCGCGCCGTCTCCCGCCGGCTGCTTGCCGTCGTCTCAACCCTCGGCGAGAGCGCCGCCATGGTGACCACTGCGGCCGCTCAAACCTCCTCTTCGAGTCAGTCGCTGGCCGGCGGAGCCAACGAACAGGCCGCGTCCCTTGAGGAGACCAGCGCGTCCCTCGAGGAAATGTCCGGCATGACCAATCGAAATGCCGAAAACGCGATCAAGGCCAACGAACTTGCCCGCCAGGCCCGCCAGGCGGCCGACACCGGCGCCACCGACATGCAGGCCATGAGCTCGGCCATGACCGATATCAAGACGTCGAGCGACGACATCGCCAAGATCATCAAAACGATCGACGAGATCGCCTTCCAGACNNGCGCTCAACGCCGCGGTCGAGGCGGCCCGCGCTGGCGAGGCCGGCGCCGGGTTTGCCGTCGTCGCCGACGAGGTGCGCAGCCTCGCGCAACGCTCTGCGCAGGCATCGCGAGAGACCGCGGACAAGATCGAAGGCGCGATCACGAAGACCGCGCAGGGTGTGCAGATCAGCGAAAAAGTGGCGCGTAGTCTTGCCGAGATCGTGGAGAAAGTCCGGCAGGTCGACCAGTTGGTGGCCGAAGTGACCACCGCCAGCCGCGAGCAAAGCCAGGGGGTGCAGCAGATTACCACTGCGGTCACCCAGATGGACAAGGTGGTCCAGGGCAACGCCGCCAGCGCGGAGGAAAGCGCCTCCGCGGCCGAGGAGCTCAGCGCCCAGTCGGTGGCCTTGCAGGCCGCTGTCAGCGAACTGATCCAACTGGTCGGCGGCGAGGCCAACACCACACTCTCGCCGGAAATCGCACGGACCTTCCAGCCGCCTGCGACGGCCGGCGCAACTCGCGGACCGGCGCACTTCGTGAAGTCATTCACAAACCGCAGTCAAGGCACGTCCCGCGCGTCGATGAAAAACGGCAACAACGCCCATCTGGAGTTCTTCCGAAGCGCGTGATCTTGCGACCATCTCCGCCGAACGCGTGGCAGCCCTCGTGACCGCGGCGGGCAGATCCGGGAATATTTGACTGCAGGTTCTGGAAGCACTTCTCACGGGATCGTCTGGTTCGACGCGGGCTGCAAATCGAGCGCTAACGACCAAGTTGGAGCGGGCTAACGGGATACGAGCGGGAATTGGTTCTGGGCGTCCTGTGATGAGCGATCCCAGGCTAAAGAAGCAACGGGCAAAACCGATTAGCGTGACATGCGCTGCACTCTTCTTGCCGCGCGATTCCGTTCTTTTGTCGCCCTTGGGTCGGACTGGAATCGTCGCGCGAATCCCGTTTCCCGATCGGCTGGAGGCCCGCATGGGTTTCTTCCCGCACTGCTGGTCGCGACGATTTGCCAATGAAGAGTCCGCCCCTCCCGGTGGATGAAGAGACGCGCCTGCTGGCGCTGCGCGAGTACCAGATTCTCGATACTCCGCCTGAATTGGATTTCGACGAAATCGTCGAACTTGCAGCCCGGATCTGCGGGACTTCCATGGCAACGATGAGCCTGGTGGACGCGGGCCGGCAATGGTTCAAATCCCGGCACCACGTGGACTTCTGGGAGACACCTCGCGAGCATGCTTTCTGCGCACACGCGATCTGCGCGTCCGAGCAGCTGTTCGTTGTGCCGGATGCGACGGTGGACGAGCGATTCCATGACAATCCGTTGGTGATCGACGGTCCGAAGCTGCGGTTTTATGCCGGCGCGCAATTGAAGACTCCGGCCGGACGCGTCGTCGGGATGCTCTGCGTCCTCGATAAAGTGCCACGCGAACTCTGCCCGGAGCAGAAGACCGCCTTGCTCACGCTGAGCCGCCAGATCATGGCCCGGCTTGAACTGCGGCGTTTGCTGGCTGCCCAGCAGGGCGAAATCGCCGCCCGGGGGGGCGCTGAAGCCGAGCTGCGGCGGCGCGACGCGATTCTCGAGGCCGCCAATTTCGCCTCCGAGACGATGCTCAATGCCGATGATTACGAGGCCACCATCCAATCCGCCCTGGAACGGGTTGCGCGGGCGACGCAATCGGATTTTGCGAGCGTATGGCAGCTCCATCCCACCGAAGGCGAGTCGGGCTTGCTCAAACTCCGGCATGCCTGGGCCGGACCGGCGATGCCGACGCGTCCGGACGGAGGCCCGCCGGCCATTCCCTGGGGACCGAACAGCGGTCTGCCCAAACAGGAATTGCTGCGGAACAAGATTCCAATCCAGGGCAATCGCAGGACCGGCTCCCCGGACGAACTCCGGCTGTTGGAGAAGATCGGGGTGAAATCGTTTATTTGTTTGCCGATCTTTGCCTTGAGAGACCGGTTTTGGGGCCTGCTGGCGCTGGGCAGCGTGCGTCCGGATGTGCAGTGGTGCCCCGCCAGCATTGACGCGCTCCGATCGGCGACGCGTGTGTTGTGGGCACTGACCCACAATCGCGTCACGGAAGCCGCGCTTCGCGCCAGCGAGGAGCGCTTTCGCGCTCTCAGCGCCGCCGCCCCGATCGGCATCTTTGAGACCGATGCCACCGCGCAGCGGAACCGCTATTCCAACCAGCGGCTGCAGACGATCCTGGGCTTGAGCGAGGCCGAGATTAACAATGGCCGGTGGAAGGAGATCGTCCATCCCGGCGACCGCGCGGCGGTGGATGCCGTTTGGACTGAGGCGTGCCGGGCCGGAACGACTGCAATGCTACAGTATCGGGTGTTGCGCGCCGATGGCATTCGCTGGGTCAAGACCGTTGCCAGCCCGACAAGAGATTCCACGGGCGCGGTGGTGAGTTACGTCGGCGCGGTCGACGACATGACCGATTCCCACCTGACGACGGAAGCCCTCCGTCAGAGCGAAAGCAAATACCGGACAGTCGTCACCACTCTCAAGGAAGTCGTTTTTCAAATCGATCGGGATGGCCGGTGGACCTACCTGAATCCCGCGTGGACGGAAATCGTTGGCTACCGGGTGGAGGAAAATGTCGGCACTCCTTTCCTCCAGTATGTGCACCCGGACGACCGGGCGGGCAGCCAGCAGTTCTTCCTGTCGTTGATCCAGAATCAGAGGGAATCCTGTCGGAACGAACTCCGCGCCCTGACGAAGGACGGCAGTTTCCGCTGGGTGGAAGTGTTCGCGCAGGTCCGGCTGGATGAAGGCAATCGCGTCGTGGGCGTGACCGGCACGCTGAACGACATCACGACACGGAAAGAGGCTGAAACGCGCATTGAGGCGTCCCTCCGCGAAAAGGAGGTTTTGCTCAAAGAGGTCAATCATCGGGTCAAAAACAACCTGCAGGTGATCTCCAGCCTGCTGAATCTCCAGCGGGACCAAATCTGCGATGAGAAGGCCCGCGAGCTGTTCACGGACGCACAAAGCCGCATTGAGTCGATGGCGCTCGTTCACGAAAAGCTCTACCAATCGAGCGACCTGGGCCGGATCGATTTTGCCGATTATCTGCGCGATCTGACCGACAACCTTGGAGGGCTCATGGGGCATCGCGCGCGCAATCTTTCGTTGAAGCTTGAGAGCACCGGACTGCAGCTTGGCGTCGACACGGCGATTCCCTGTGGACTCATCATCAACGAACTCGTCACCAACGCCTACAAGCACGCCTTTCCGGCCGGCGGACAAGGCCACGTGGTTGTGGCGATCTCTCGCGTCAACAACGGCCGGCTACGCTTGATGGTCGCTGACGATGGTTGCGGTCTGCCTGTGGACATGGACCTGCGCCAGACGCGATCGCTTGGACTGAGGCTCGTCCACACCCTGGTGCAGCAATTGCGGGGCACTCTCGTTGTGGAACGCGAACGCGGCACGCGTTTCGTGCTTCATCTGGAAGAAGTGCGCCGACGGGAGCGGCCAGTCGCATGAGCCAGCCAGTCCGGATCATGATCGTGGAAGACGAGATGGTTGTCGCTCTGGACCTGGCCAGCCGTCTGGGACGCCTCGGCTACGACATTTGCGACAACGTACCGTCCGGGGAGGAGGCAATCCGCCAGGTCGACACGCTCCGACCTGACCTCGTGTTGATGGACATATCACTTTCGGGCGACCTCGATGGCATTGAGGCGGCGCAGCAGATGCGGACGCGCTATGATCTGCCGATCATTTATCTTACGGCGAACACCGACGAAACGACACTGCGTCGAGCCCAACTGACTCATCCGGCCAATTACCTGCTGAAGCCTTTCAAGGAGCGCGAGCTGCAGATCTGCATCGAGATGGCCCTGGCCAATTACGATCTTCAGCGCCAGTTGCGCGCCGCTCGGGAGGATTTGGAACATCGCGTCGAGGACCGCACGGTGGAACTCGCGCGGGCCAACCTCGCGCTGACAGAAGAGATCAAGGAACGCCGACGCATGGAGGAGCAGGTCCGCGAACGCGCGGCGCTCCTCGACAAGGCTCGAGATGCCATCATGGTGCGCAAGCTCGACGCCACCGTGCTCTACTGGAATCGGAGCGCGGAACGTCTATACGGCTACGACCAGTCCGAGGCGCTCGGGCGCAACGCGGCAGAATTGCTCGGTGAAAACGGCGACGATCACGCAGCTGAGGCTTTGCGCAATACGCTTGCCAACGGCGAATGGCTGGGCGAACTGCGTCACCGCAATCGCGCGGGCGTCGAACTTGTCGTCGAGTCGCGGTGGACGCTGGTCAGCGACGATTGCGGCCAGCCCCGGTCGGTCCTGGTGGTCAACACCGACATGACTGAGCGAAGGCTGATCGAGGCGCAATTTCTCCGCGCGCAACGCCTCGAGAGCATAGGCGCGCTCGCGAGCGGGATTGCGCACGATCTGAACAATGTCTTCACGCCCCTGCTGATGTCGGCGCAGATTCTCCAGGAGGAAAGCCGTACCCCGGGCAGCCGGCAGATCGCGGACATCGTTCTTGCAAGCGCGCGACGCGGCGCGGACATGGTGAAACAAGTGCTCCTGTTTGCACGTGGGACTGATGGCGAGCACCTTCCGTTTCCGTTCGGGCATCTGGTGCGGGAGGTGGAACGTTTCTTGCACGAGACCCTCCCCCCGTCCATCCGGATGCACGCCAATCTCGAGCCCGGTTTGTGGGACATCCACGGCGATGCTGCCCAGATTCACCAGATATTGATGAACCTGTGCGTCAATGCC
>PMKA01000545.1:832-3086 GCA_003157575.1 Opitutia bacterium | reverse complement strand
CAGGGCATGCGCCGCAACCTGCTCCGATCCCTCTCCCTCGACGCCATGGCCGTCAGCATGAGGCGCGACTGACCGAATTCAAGTCTCGACGATCCCCGCCGCCGCTTCAAGATGACCCCCGGCAAAAAACTTGAGCAACTTCCGGCAGGCATCGAGCATCTTTTTGTGTACAATCAATTCCACCTTTAGCACCTATTCCGGTTTTTGATAGGCCTTCCGGCCTATTTTGTCTCTTACCCGGAATTTGATGCGAGGGGTGTACGCGGTATTCGCACGGTGAATCGGTCTCAGCGGCACAAAGCTTGTCAAGAGGAGCCGGCCGATCTCCTCCGGCACGATTCGTGACCTTCAGGCTCGAGCGGCATTGCCAGGTTGCATTTTTCCTCAAGAAGGGTTGTTCCCTATGAGCACTCAGACCGCTCTGCCCAGCGCCGGCAACGACAGTGTCCGCGCCCTTGCCTCGGCATCTGGCCGTACGCAATCGCGCATCCAGCGAACCCCTCCCGCACCCTTGCCCTTTCGATCCATGGCGCGACTTCCTGAGGACGCTCCGCACCGCGATGCCGAGCTCTTCTACCTGCAAAAACAGATCCACGCGCAGACCCCGATGGTCATTGTCCTCGAGGACGGAGAGCAGATCGAAGGCTGCATNNGGCTGCATCGAGTGGTACGACCGCAACTCCATGAAGATCCGCGGCCGCACCAAAACCCTGATCTACAAGTCCGCGATCAAATACATGTACAAGCTGGGCGACACGAGGGACTGAGATACAGGGACTAGGGAATAGGGACAAGAGAGAGCCCGCCTCGCGCCGCCAACTTGCTGACTCGCTAACTTGCCAACTCGCTAGGAATTCGATCTCCAGTCCCTAGTCCCTGCCTTTCCCAGCCGATCCCGAATTGCCGCGCCAATCCCCTCCGCCGGCGGCAGCGGGCAAACGATCACCCCGCACCCCTCCGCATCGAGCGCCCGCAGACCCGCATAAAGCTCCCGCGCCAGCGCCGCCGGATCGGACCAGCGGCCCCAAACACACACGATCGGCCCTGGAGACGTCCACGGAATCTCCGCTGGCAGCATCAACCCCACGCGCTCTCCCGGCCAGCTTCGCACCGCTTCGTCCAGCCGCCAAGCCATCTCAGTCGGCGGCGCCTCGACCAGCACCAGCCGCGCCCTCGGCGCATAGTGCCGCAGACCTACTCCCGGCGACGGCATCGCTTCCCGCGGCGTCTCCTCCAACTCCCCATCGCGCCGGAAAATCTCCACGGCCCCGCCAATGGCGGCAATCTGGGCGGCCGTCACCGCTCCCGGTCTGTAGATCACCATCGGCGTCCGGCTGGCGTCGAGCACCGTCGACTCCACCCCGTGCAGGGTCGGCCCAGCGTCGAGAACCGCATCGATCCGCCCGTCCAGATCTTCAAGCACGTGCGCGGCCGTCGTTGGACTGATCCGTCCAAAGATATTTGCGCTCGGCGCCGCCACCGGAACCCCAGCCCGCCGAATCAGCTCCAGCGCCACAGGATGCGCCGGCATGCGCACCCCCACCAGCGCCCGGCCCGCCGTCACCGCATCCGGAACCGCTTTGGTCCGTGGCAGCAGCAGCGTCAGCGGGCCCGGCCAAAACGCTCCCATCAGCCTTCGCACCCGTCCGGGAACTTCCTCGACCAGCCCGTCAAGCATGGCTAGATCGGAGATATGCACAATGACCGGATCCCACGCCGGCCGCTGCTTGGCCTCGAAAATCCTTGCCACCGCGTCCGCATCCAGCGCATTCGCTCCCAGTCCGTAAACCGTCTCTGTAGGCAGCGCCACCAGTCCGCCGGACCGCAGAATCTGCGCTCCCCGCTCCAGCGCCTCTTGGGCATGGGCGGTATCCAGGTGCGCCGGGTCGACAACCAATCGCAGCGTCTTCACTCTCTTATTGTCGCCTTTCGAGCCGGGCCCGCGGAGCCCCGATTTTGAGACCTGCGAACCGAAGTGAATCCCTCCGCGGCCGCCTGCCGTATACTCACCCTCGTAGCCTGTGGCTTTTTCTTTGTGCAGCCGGCATGGGAAACCGACTTCCACGCCTCTGCAAAGCAAAGCGCCTGAAGATGGAAACTGACTTTCCATGCCCGTCGAGACCGAAATCAAATTCCGCGTTGAAGACCTGGCCGCCCTCGCCGACCGCCTCCAGGCCGCCGGATTCACGCTCCAGACCCCGCGCTCGTTCGAAAGCAACGTCCTGTACGACACACCCGACCGCCAGATGCGCGC
>PMKA01000545.1:0-827 GCA_003157575.1 Opitutia bacterium | reverse complement strand
CCACAAGCACCGCATCGAAACCGAGACCGAAGTCGCGGACGGCGAAGCACTCGCCGAGGTCTTTCTCTCGCTCGGCCTCGTTCCCGCCTTCCGCTATGAAAAATGGCGCACTGAGTGGCGAAGCGGCGAAGGCCACTGCGTGGTCGACGAAACACCCATCGGCGCCTATGCCGAGCTCGAGGGCCCCGACGAATGGATCGATCGGGCCGCCGAAGCCCTCGCCATCGGCCCCTCGCAGTACATCACACTCAGCTATGGCCGGCTTTTCGACCAATGGCGCGAGCAGCGCGACTCCAGCGCCCAGGACCTCACCTTCGCCGCNNGCGAGCGGGCTCTGCGATTTCCAAACTTGGCTCCCGGCAATCCTCACTACATCTTTTCTGTCATGAAAGGACTCGGACGATCAGACCCTAACAGGTTAAAATTGGGGATGTTGCACGCTGCGGGAAGCAGCGAATCTCTAGTGATGCCGTCCCCTGACCAGACTTCCGACACCCCCGGCGCGGAGCATCTTTCCATAGCGCTCATCGGCCCCGACTCAGATCGGCGCAGAGACATTGCCGATGCTCTTGCATCGGACCCGGAATCGGCGGACAAGAGGTTTCCGCAGCCAAACACTCCAGGGAGTGCGTTCATCCGGGAATTCTCTGCCTACCCTGCCGATCCCGAAGATCTGACCAAAATCCTCGCGCAGGATTACGACGTCATCATCCTAGACCTCGACAGCGACCCGGAACTGGCTCTCAGTGTTGTCAGGAGCATCGCCGGCGGAAGCGCAACCACCGTGATGGTCTATTCGGCCAAGTCCGATGTGGACCTGGTGGTCC